>CAZVHN010000369.1:0-2305 GCA_964626895.1 uncultured Chloracidobacterium sp.
CTGCAGATCATTAGGTTCACCGTAGCCCAAATACTCGGGCAAGTAGTCCTGGCACCATTTGCGATAATCTGTGGTTGAATTGAACGAGCGCCACGGGGCGTCGTCAAGAACGGGCTTGTAGACGTAACAAAACCCGTAGCGCATACGCTCTTCAACGCTGCGCTCCAAGTTACGCCTACATTGCAGGCGAAAATCGTCTAATCCGTCACTCTCCCTGTTTCTTTCGCCCATCTTCTCAGCCTGAAACTCTACATTGCCGCGCACGTGCCCCGCTTAAGGAATTGTCCATCGCCGGGCTTGCCTTTGTATTCACCGTTTTCAATCACTACCCTGCCACGCGAGAGCACCGTCTCCACGACGCCTTTGATTTTCTTGCCCTCATAAGTGTTGTAGTCAACATTCATGTGACTAGTCTTCACACTGAGCGTTTGTTCCTTCTCGGGATCGAAGATCACGATGTCGGCGTCGGAGCCGACGGCTATCGTCCCTTTCTTTGGAAACAGGCCAAACATCTTTGCGGCGGCAGTTGACGTGAGTTCAACGAAGCGATTGAGGCTGATGCGGTTTTCAACTACGCCGCCGTTGTAGATGAGCGGTACCCGGTTCTCGACGCCGGGGGCGCCGTTTGGAATCTTGGAAAAATCATTGCGTCCCAGTTCCTTCTGCTCCTTCATACAGAACGGACAGTGATCGGTGGAGATCACCTGCAGGTCGTCCATCTTCAGACCTTTCCACAGCTCAGCCTGGTTCGACTTGTCGCGCAGCGGTGGTGTCATGACGTATTTCGCGCCTTCGAATCCGGGTTCGTCATAGTTGTCGAGCGAGAGAAAGAGATACTGCGGACAAGTTTCAGCGAAGGCCAGGATCCCGCGGTCACGAGCCTGGCGCACCTGGTTGAGCGCATCCGCGCAAGAGAGATGGACGATGTAAACGGGGGACTCGGCCATCTCGGCAATCGCGATAGCCCGATGCACACCTTCGGCCTCAGCGATTGTGGGACGGGTCAAGGCGTGATATTTCGGCGCTGTGCGGCCTTGCTGAAGAGCACGTTTGATTATTTCATTGATGACGATGCCGTTTTCCGCATGCATGCAGATCAGGCCACCCCGCTCGCCGGCCGCGGACATGGCGCGAAAGATGGTAGCGTCGTCAACCAGAAAAACCCCGGGGTAAGCCATGAACATCTTGAAGCTCGTCACCCCTTCGTCCATGGCCGTGTGCAATTCTTCAATCTGGCTGTCTTCGAGCTCGGTCGTGATCAGATGAAAGCCGTAGTCGATCGCGGTCTTGCCTTCGGCTTTCGCATGCCAGTTGTCTATACCTTCGATCAGCGATTGGCCTTTGTACTGCACGGCAAAATCAACAATGGTCGTGGTGCCGCCGTGAGCCGCGGCGATGGTTCCGGTGCGAAAGTCGTCGGAAGCCTGGGTGCCGCCGAAGGGAAGTTCCATGTGCGTATGCGGATCAATGCCGCCAGGGATAACCAACTTGCCGGCGGCATCGATGACCGTATCAGCCTCCATGTCCAGCTTCGTGCCAATGATGGAAACGGTTTCGCCTTCAACTAGAATGTCGGCTTTGTAATCGTCAACCGCCGTGATGATGCGGCCATTGCGGATTAGTGTTTTCATAGTGACAAGATTCTATCCCGACAGTCCCGAAGATTTTGACGGCGGCAGAGATAATAACCCCTGCCGCCGTGAATGTGACGCTATTTCTTGTTAGACAGCTATTCTGGTGTCAGTTCTGAAGTCAGCAGCGCCCCGCCCAAACTCGGCAAGACCGCGATGATCTTTACCACCTTACCAGTATCTTTGGCGATCCAGACAGTTTGCTTGTCAGCGTCGTTTTCGGTGTCGACAATCTCCACCTTATAGGCGTTGAAGGTGCCGGCCGGTACGGTGACACTCTCTGAGCCCGCAACCTTCAATTGCTTGAGGCGTGGTTTCTGTTTTTGTAAATCGAAGTTACGGAAGGCGAGAGTGTAGCCTTCAGTCAGAGGTAGAGCGGCAATCACATCGAAAGCGCCGGCACCGTCGGCGAAGAGAATCCCGCCGAGATCTACGTCAATTGGCTTCGCCTGACCATTAAAGGTAGTCGTACCGGTTGCCCTACTTCCTTTTACATCGAGCTCGATCTCCATTGGTCCCTGCTTGATAGAGCGATGCTTGAGCAACAAGCTGCCTTTCTCTATGGTTGACACATCGACGATGTCGCCTTGCGGAGTGACTGCCGTCGCATTAACCACCCAGTTGCCGTTCTCTTCCTTAATCTCGGTCTTCATCGTCAGCGGAATCGACTGACC
>CAZVHN010000370.1:0-2331 GCA_964626895.1 uncultured Chloracidobacterium sp.
CCTGACTTTGGAGTGCGCCGGCAGAGCGAAGCGGCGACGGCGCTTTGGATCGCACTCAACTGAAACTGCCGCTCATTAAGAATCACTGCTCCGAGATCCGAGAATCCAAAGCGGTGTCGCGCTGCGCTTGCCACCGCACTCCAAAGGTTACTAACCACCAGTGTTTGACAGTTTTGACTGATACCTCTGGCTGGGAGCATCAGTTCTGAAAGCTAAAAAAGGAATGTATCGACAAAGTGGGCGACCCGACTTAATCATTGAGGATCCTTTTCCAATGTGGCATCAATCGTTATATTACTACCCGCATTTAACGTGATTGTTCGGGTCCACGGCTTGTAGCCGCCCTTCTCGATCTTCACAGTATGTTCTCCTGCTGACAGTTTTAGAGTGGACTGTGTCGTTCCCATAAATTTGCCATCAATTGTGATCTCGGCTCCTTCAGGACTAGATGTCACAAGAATTGTTGACACATCTGCAGCGAGAGGCTCCGGCTGTGGAATTGATGTCGCGGCAGTTGTTTCCGTTACGGTTTGAGTTGACGCAGAGAGAATCGGTGTGTCGGCTGCGACATAAGCCGTGATCTCTGTACCCTTTGGAATGATAATGTTCTTGCCCTTGATGAAGAAGAAAAGAGGGGCAGCAGGGAAAAAGACGATCGCTGTTGCCACTACGGCCCCTGTCATAACGCCAGTCCGGGTTCCGCCGGTTCCGCCTTTCACTGCTCGTAGGGAGACTTTGTCCCCGTTACTCAAACGGACATAGTCAATATTAACGTTTAGTTTTCCCGAGCGTCCAAAGCTCTTCTTGGTACGCGCTTCCGTTACGGTGGCGATGGCTATTCCACCTTGAGGGATAACGACTAAATTATTGACCCTTACATCTTCGATCGCTTCAAAATCAACTTTGTCATTAACCTTGGATGTGCCAGACGAGATGGTTTGCGTAATCCGGAGCCTTACCGGCGTATCCTCTTTAAGAACAAGTCCTGATGATTTCGTTGTATTGTCTGTAGCCGTCGCGTGCGGCGGGGTCTGTGAAATTGCCTGTCTGAAAGTGGTGGTTAGGACAATGACTGCTAGAAGGCTAAGGGCAAGGACTTTCTTTGACATAGTGCGGTTTCCTTTGGTGCAGCATGAAGCGCTTCGGGTTCACTCTAGGCCCGGCAACTCTCCCAAGAGCTTTCGACCCTTGATTTTCAGCGATAACCAGTACGGATGGCGTTACTGCGAGGATCTGGTTACCTAAACAGAAACTGCCTCTTCTTCGTGCTCTTCTACCAGATACGGAGTTACAGCCATGGGCTTCTGCTCCGCGTCGTCGGCAAGAACGGCCTGGATAATCGGCAGGCTGAGTGAGTGCTTTCTGGAAATCCCAGGAACGTCGTGGCCGGCGGCGTAGACCGGGTGGCGTCCGTGCTCTTCATACCACTCGGCGAGGTTGGCAGTCTTGTGCATGTTCTCAATAATCTGTCGCCAACCCACGCCCGTGTTGTAAGCACAGAATGAAATCTCGCCTTCCTGCGTGCCGTAGGGGATCACGCACATTTCAGTGCGGCGAAAATCGTAGTTGAAGAGATCCTGAAACCACATGCCTTCGACGCAGAGTACGCGCCAAATATCGTTCGGGTCGTCAGCCTTCCCGGCCTTCATGCGATCGTTGCGATCGGAGCTGGAATTTGTCGAAGACGGTTTGAAAAGGTTGAGTATCTGAGAGATCGGAAAACCTTCCGGGGCGCGCTCAGCATTGAAGCTGCGCAGAATTGCCATGCCCAGTTGGGCATAGGAAAGTTTCTTCCCTCGAGCCGTGTCTGTGATGACTGCGACGTCCTTCATGAACTGTTCGTAATCGAAAAATTCAAAGAGAGACTTAAACTCGCCCGTCTTGCGATTAACAACCATCAACGTAAAGATGCCGCAGTTTGGATGGCAGTTACACGATGACCAGCCCCAAGGCGCATCAGCTCCCTGCAACATATCCATCACGCTGGTGAAAGCCGAGTAAGAGGAAAGTGGATACCAGTCACGCAGCGGTTGCAGTTGTCCGCGAAGCTGGTCCTTTAGATCATGAGTCATCCCGGCGAGGGTGTAACGCTGCTTGATCCGCAGTGCGTCGGAAATGTCTTCGTCACGACCGGTGAAAGAGACCGGTTGGAACGCTATTGTCTGGACCTTGTCAATGTTCTTGGCGGCAAACTCAACAATCTGGCCGATGCCGTCGTTGTTGATGGTGTTTACGATGGTCGTAACCAGCGTGACCTTAATCCCGACGCTGGCAAGATTTTCAATCGCCTGCTGTTTTACATCAAACAAATTGCCGACGCCGCGGTGTCTG
>CAZVHN010000371.1:0-4716 GCA_964626895.1 uncultured Chloracidobacterium sp.
TCGCGCTTGGTCAAAGGGCGGTGCAGTCTACGCTCAAGAGCTTTTAGTGAAGCGGACTGCTCCCGAGCAATTAGCCTTCGCTGTTGCCTTACTTCTCGCGCAGAAATGCGAGATCTTCGTCCCCGCTGAGCATTCCTGGCAGAGAGCCGTCCGTTCCGGCGTGAGGTGCGACGATTTCTCGCCGTTGGTTTCCTTCCTCTTTCCGCGCGAGCTACTTTGTTGCGCGATGCCTTATTGCGCGACGAACTCGTCGGCTTTCTCTTTCCGAAGACAGTACCGGAGCAAGCGACCGTAATAAGAATGACTAATATGAGAGCGAAACGGAGGGATCTTGGATAAAGGGTACTCAAGTTCATGCGGGCCTATTACCTTCCTAGGAATTGGTCTGGCTCAAGTTTGGCCAGAAACTGCGTTACAACCTTCGGGCGCCTGAGGGAGGTGAGGTCTTTATAACTTTCCGGAAAGTGCCCGCTCCTCACTAACTACTCGTTTTGCAAAGATGAGAGTTTCAAGTCCTCTCGTTAAAAATCTCGATTTCAACGCCCAATACTCACGTTTTTGGCGATCGTCCAACCCTGCAACTTTGAGGTGGGAGAATTCCCTAAAAGGCGGTCTCTGGAGACTTACATTCGAGACCAAGGCGAATATACCATCAGGCTGGGTTCCACGGCAACAGAAAAGTGACCTTTTGTACACATCCATTGAGATAGGGTTGGAATGCCGTTTGTTGTGGTTTAAGCTGGGCTCCAGAAATCACAAATAGCTGGAAACGACAACCCTTCTGTTTCCTTTCTCCTCTTAAGGCGTAGGATGAGGATATCCGGACTTCTCAATAGCTTTCGCGCGAGACTGCTGCTGCTCCTGGCGGTTCTCTTGGGGCTGACGTTAGGTGTCCAGTACTACGTGAACCTACGCTCAGTTAGGAGCAATGCCAACCTCATCGTCGAGCAGGAGAAAGCCATAATGGCCGGCGTGGCGTTGGGCGTTAACAGTATCTCAAGCAGAGAGTATCTCGATGAATTGCGTTCCAGTCTCGGCGCACCTCTGATTGGCGAAGGACACGGTCGCGTTCAAAACGTCCTGGTAGTAGATGGCGAAGGGTTAGTTCGAGACAGCCTTCTGAGAGCCTACTCTCCTAGCGAGAACGAAGACAAAACAACCAGATACGTTCCTCTCAGGGACGTTCCTCTTCCACCGCTCAACAGCGCCCTCGGGTTAGCAGATGAAAGCGTAAACCTGCCGCCCTGGCTCAAGGCTTCGGCACCGGCGAAGGCAGGTGAACCCGGAGCTTTTTATCTCCCGCTTGAGACGACTGAGGGCCGCTGGTACATCATTGTCGTGCTTGGATCAGCAAACACTTTGACAAGCGTTCTCGAGCGCCAGACGTCGCGGTCTGCGTTCTATACCTTAATTCTACTCCTCGCTACGACGCTCGTGACAGGCCTTTTCGTCTGGAGGTTTACCAGGCCGATCAAGTTCTTGTCGATCGCCGCGCGAAGAGTGGCTGGTGGAGATTTCAGCGTTCGAGTACCAACCGATCGGCGAGACGAAATGGGAGCACTCGCAGCTGCATTCAACGAGATGACGTCCAAGCTTGCTCGCGCTCGCGAACTTGAGACTCAACTTCATGAAGCAGAGAGGGGGGCAGTCGTCGGCAGACTCGCCGCTGCCATCGCCCATGAAATCCGCAATCCCCTCAATTACATCAACCTGACGCTCGATCACTTGCGGTCAGCGTTTGCGCCCGCAGACCCTGAAGAAGGTGAGACATTCGAACGGCTGACGGATCAACTCAAAACCGAAGTTAGGCGCATCAACCGGCACATCACAGATTTTCTTAAATATTCAAGGCCTTCGATGATTGAACTGCAGCGGATGGATCTGAGGTCCGAGGCGGAAGACGCGTTGCGCGTAATTCAGGCACAGGCTGACGAGAGCGGTATTGCGATGCGATTGGAGGTTGAAGAAAACATGCCGTCGGCGATGGCTGATCGCGAGGCCTTGCGCTCGGTTTTGACCAACCTGCTTGTCAATGGGTTGCAGGCAATTGATGGTGACGGTGGAAATGTGCGGATCGCTATTCGTCCAGATCAGGGTGGTGATCGCGCGGTTATTGAAATCAGTGATACAGGTCGAGGCATTGCGCCCGAAGATATTGCGAAGGTATTTGAACCATACTACTCAACAAAAGAAACCGGTACGGGCCTGGGCCTCGCCATAGTAAAAAAAGCAATCGATGATCACGGCGGGACAATCAGCGTTACTTCGAAGCAAGGATCCGGAACCACATTTACAATCACACTGCCGTTGAAAGGAAAAGTGAACTAGGTAGAGGATGAAGAGTCATGAGGGTCACTGACTTTCTTTCTTTATACTTAATCGTTCATACTTAGGATATGGCACGAAAACACATACTGGTAGTAGACGACGAAAGGCCCCAGCGAGAAGCCTACGAGAGGCCCTTGATGGGCGCAGGATATGACGTCACGACGGCTTCGTCGGGCGAGGCGGCGGTCAAATTTGTTAACGAGCGCAAATTCGATTTGGTATTGACAGACTTGAAAATGACCGGGATGAGTGGCATTGAGCTCTTACAACATGTGACTGCGCTTGACCCCTCTACGAGTGTGGTCCTGATAACCGGCCACGGAACGATCGAGTCGGCTAAGGAAGCCTTACGCAACGGTGCGTTTGACTACCTTGAGAAACCAGTGGACCAGGAACCGCTTCTGGAAACAGTGAGGCGCGCGCTGGGCAAACTCGAGGAACTTGATACCGAAATAGTCTCAGCTTCCCCGAAGATGGAAACCGTCAAGAAAATGATCGTGAAGGTCGCACGATCTAATTCAACAGTATTGATTCGAGGTGAATCGGGCACAGGTAAGGAGCTCATTGCGCGGGCAATTCATAACCAGTCGCCACCACGGCTTACTGAGGTGTTCCAGGCTGTGAACTGCGCGGCAATTAGCGAGAACCTCCTTGAGTCCGAGCTGTTCGGCCATGAAAAAGGATCTTTCACAGGCGCCCACGCTGAGAAGAAGGGTCTCTTCGAACTTGCCAATCATGGCACCCTGTTCCTGGATGAGATCGCCGAGCTGGATGTAGCCATGCAGGCAAAACTGCTGCGGGCCCTGCAGGAGCGCAAGATTCGACGCGTGGGCGGCGCGCACGAAATCAGTATCGATGTGCGCGTGATCGCGGCCACCAATCGGGACCTGCGAGCGATGGTCGCCGATGGTAGGTTCAGGGACGACCTTTACTACCGCATCAATGTCCTTTCGGTGGACGTGCCCCCTTTGCGCGAGCGGCGCGATGACATCCCGGTTCTGATCGATTTCTTCTTGAAGAAACATACGCGCAACACATCGCGACTCGTCCGTGGACTTACGTCTGAGACAAAAAAACTAATGGTCGACTGCAGCTGGCCCGGCAACGTGCGCCAGCTCGAGTCGGCCATCGAACGGGCCATCCTGCTCTGTGAAGGCGATCAGATCACCGTCGAAGACTTACCGCTCGAGTTGAGGCAGGAGACTCATCCCGCGGCGCAAGGGGCCTTCAAATTACCCGCTGAAGGAATCAGCTTCGAAGATGTGGAGCGGGATCTGTTGACCCAGGCGATGGAGCAAACCGATTACAACATCACCAAAGCGGCGAAGCTGCTGGGTCTGACGTTCCGAACTTTGCAGTATCGTCTCGAGAAATTCGGCATCAAGAAACCGGAAGGGAAAAAGGAAGCGGCTGGGTAGCCGGTTGTTCCGAAATCTCAAATCTGAGATCTGAGATCTGAGATCTGAGATCTGAAAGTTTGTCAAACACTCTTTCGCTTCGATCCATACAAATGAATCGACTCTTACCTGTTCTAGTTCTCTGCGTGGTCATGACTGCGGCGTTTTCCGCTTGTTCAAAGGGTCAGAATCCTAATGGAGAAACAGCGGCCAGTTCGCCAACGCCAGCAGCAGTCCCAAAGACAACATCCGAATCGGTAGTGAAGGTCACGGTTCAGGGCGTTGAAATTCCCGCGGGTGGAATTGCTGACGCAATTGTTCGCGTTACCGTCCAGAGCGGCTACCACATCAATTCGAATCCCCCAACCTATCCGTATCTGAAAGCAACCGAGCTGGACATGGCAGACACTGATGAGATCTCCCTCAACTCCGTCTTGTATCCCAAACCGCTAGTCAAGAAGTTTGCATTTGCAGACAAGCCACTTCACGTTTACGAGGGAGAAACCCCGCTTACAGTGGCTTTGGAGGCTGCCCCGACCGCGAAGAAAGGCCAACAATCCATTCCTGCTAAATTGCGCATCCAAGCTTGCGATGATCAGGTCTGTTATCCCCCCGGTTCGATAGACGTCGTGATTCCGGTGCTGATCAAGTGAAGTTATTCTGGCTGATAGTAGCCGGAGGCTGTGTCACCGTTGCGGGTGTATTCTTACTGCGCGGTGATTTTGATTGGGCATTTGTCGTAGCAGCGGTTGGCATGGTGGCCTGGTTTCTAAACTATCGTATGCAAGTGAAGGCGGCCCTCGCGGCTAAAGACTCCGATCAGGAACAGAGCGACGGTGGTGGCGTCCATCAGAAACGCGAGCGGTAGCGACCGGGTTGTATTTCGCCAGTTGAGACCAGGTCGCTACCGCTACCCGTTCTGACCGCAATAATATAGAGGTGAATGATTTAGATGAAGATCAGTAATTGGAAATCAGTTTTGTTAGTTCTG
>CAZVHN010000372.1:0-9563 GCA_964626895.1 uncultured Chloracidobacterium sp.
GATGGGTCTAGCTGTGGGTGATTACGACAATGATGGGCGAATCGATTTTTACATCACCAACTTCTCCGACGACTCAAACGTTCTCTATCACAACGACGGCGAGGGAAACTTTACCGACGTTACGTTTCAAGCCGGCCATGGTGAGTCGACCTATCCTTTCCTGGGTTGGGGGACCGTCTTCATGGATTTCGACAACGATGGTTGGAAGGACGTCCTGATAGCGAATGGCCATGTTTACCCATCTGTCGATGGCAAGCAATGGGGCACAACCTACGCCCAGCAGTTGCTGTTGTTTCGCAATCTGAAGAACCAAAAATTCGAGCGCGTGGCTGCCGCTCCAGGTAGCGCGCTTGCGCTGGCGCTCACCGCGCGCGGTCTTGCTATTGCTGATTTGGATGGGGACGGTAAGTTGGATGGCGTCGTGAACAATATTGATGAGAAGCCAACTCTCATCCGCAATGTTGCTGCCGGAACCGGTCACTGGATCGCGCTGCAGCTTATCGGTGACGTCAAAAAGAAGACTCCTAAGGACGCCATCGGCGCAATTGTTTATTTGACCACCGGCGCCAACCGGCAGCGGCAGGATGTCATCAGCGGCGCGAGCTATTCCTCGCACAACGACATGACCCTGCATTTTGGTCTGGGAAGCGCCACGAAGGTTGACAAACTCGAAGTCCAATGGCCCAACGGCTCAAGAGAAACCGTGGACGTTCCCGACATCGACAAGACTTTAACAATTCTTCAAGGCAAGGGTATCGTCAAATAGTTGGGTCGTGAGATGGATAAACCATGGATGAAAGTCCAATGACGATCCTAGCCCGCAACCATGAAACGCATCGGACTGACCTAACATCTTGCAATGAATGTCCTTCTAAGGGACCGGTAAAGAACCAGGTCCTTTTTAGCTCACGCACCCGATAGCCATACGCGGCTGGAGCTTCAATCTTGCGACGCCTTGATCTCAGAAGGGCCCAGGCGGCCCGCTTCAACACCATCCGCGATATCAATCGTCAGATCGTACTGAACTACGTTCGCGAACGGGAGCCTATTTCGCGCGCCGAGATCGCGCGGGAGACGAACCTTCAGCGGTCAACTGTGTCTGCGATCGTCGAAACCTTGAAGTCGCAGAGGCTAGTCGAAGAGGTCGGGGAAGGGGAATCGACTGGCGGACGAAGGCCGACGTTATTAAAGCTGCGAACAAAAGGGGCCATCGCTATTGGCGTGGCGATTATGCCGACCTCCACCACCGTCGCGACAAGCGATCTCGCAGGACGAGTTGTCGAACAGAACGAGTTTCCAACAGCCTCGAATCCGGATGAGACACTCAGTGAAGTAATCGCGACCGTGCAAGAGTTCTCAAGCCGAAATCAAGGTGTGGAAGCTGTTGGCGTAAGTCTTCCCGGTTTGGTTGATCCGTTGACAGGTAACGCGGTCTATATACCCTGCTTCAAATGGCGTGATATCCCGATCGCTGAAGCGATCTCAACGGCGGTCGGCCTGCCGGTCTTCATCGATAACGACGCAAATGCTGTCGCCCTGGCCGAACTTTGGTTTGGGCGGCCGGAAGTAAGCGACGCCCGCGATTTCATCCTGGTGTTGGTAGCGGAAGGCGTTGGCACTGGGATAGTGTTTGATGGCCAGGTTTACCGCGGACAGCGTGGCGCGGCGGGCGAGTTCGGACATATGGTCATCGGCACTCATGCGCCGGTTCCTTGCTCATGCGGCAATTATGATTGCTGGGAAGCGTTTTCCTCCGAGGGTGCGGCAGTTGCTCGTTATTTGAAGTTGTCTTCGAGTGAGCACGGTGACTCGCTTGGCTTCAGGGAATTGGTCGATCGCACACTAGCCGGCGAAGCTAACGCCAGGACAGCGCTCATCGAGACAGCGCATTATCTCGGTATTGGTATTTCGAATCTGGTTGTTGGATTCAGTCCGGAAGCAGTTGTAGTTGGTGGTGAAATCGTACGCGCCTGGCCATTTGTTGAAAGCGCGTTGACTGAAACAATCGAACGCAGCGTTCGCCGTGGCCTCCCTTCCGCCAAAATTCTTCCTTCTACTTTGGGAGCGAATCCCCCGCTCAGAGGAGCGCTGAGTCTGGTGCTCGCCGGGAAATTCGGCGCGGCCATCGCCCAATAGTCACAAGCCCTATCGTTTGCCGGTTAAGTTGCCGGCACTCAGAAACAAGTAGGGGGGTTTTTGGAGAAATTCGCTTTACGGCTAGAAAAGTATTGACAGGCCCTGGAAACTGTATTAAATACTTCGTTCGTTTAGACAACAAACCTTAAAGGCCCTTCTATTTCATCCGACGTTCTCGTTCGAAAAGGCTATAGAATCGGGCCAAAAAGCCGCCATATGAGTTGGCTGAACAACCGCGAAGGGACCGAGGGTGACACTTTCCCGCAGGAGGGTAAGGTTTCCCTTGGCTGTTTCGCATAAAAGGATCAGCAATGAAAAACCATCGGACGGTCGTAAACGCCCTAGGGCAACTGGGAGCCTTAGTTCTGTTGGTCGCTGCTCTCGCAATTTCTACATCAGCGCAATCGAATAAGGGATCCATAACCGGGACTGTAAGGGACCAGCAAGGTGCCGTGGTCGTAGGCGCCACGGTCGTCGTCACGAATACGGAGACTAACGCCGAACGCACAGTCACAACGAATGACGACGGTGGTTTCGACGTGCCTCTCCTTGATCCGGGCAATTACCGCATTACTGTTAGCCAAACCAATTTCAGCCGCACGATTCAGGAAAACGTAACCGTACAGACAGAATCAAAGCAGGCGGTTGATGTGGTCCTTCAGCCCGCCAGCGTGGGCGCGGATGTCACGATTACTACTGCGCCGCAACTGATTGAAAGTGAAAGCAGCGACCGCGGAAGCGTTGTGACTGGACGTGAAGTTACTGAGCTGCCACTTTCAGGCCGGAACTTTACACAGCTTGCGACTCTCACGCCGGGCGTTTCGCGAGTCACTATCGGCACTCTCTCCGACGCTCGCGCGAACAATAACGGTGACCCCAATGCCGGAGGGCAGGGTCCGGGCGGCGGCGATTCCCGCGGGTCGACGGAAGCGGCGCGCTTTGCACGCTCGGGTGGCGCGGTGCTCTCCGCAAACGGTCAGCGCCCAACCAATAACAACTTTTCAGTTGACGGCGTTGACAATAACGAACCGCAGTTTGGCACCATAGGCGTCTTCGTCAATCCTGATGCCATCGCCGAGTTTAAAGTCACCACGAGTGTTCCTCCCGCGGAAATCGGTCGCGCCGGCGGCGCAGTAATCAATACAACTTTCCGTTCGGGCACAAACGAATTTCACGGTTCGCTCTACTACTACGGACAAAACTCAAGGCTCAATGCCTATCATCCCATTCTGAAGCGCAATCGAAATGAAGCGATAGCGCGCAACGACATCAACCTCCCGGTAAAGGCTGTCCAGCAGATTCACGAGTTTGGCGGAACAATCGGCGGACCGATCGTGAAGGATCGGTTCTTCTTCTTCTTCGACTACCTGGGCGGGCGTAACAACCTGCCGACACCGCTGTCTTCAACCGTTCCGACGGCGGACGTGCGCAACGGCATCTTTGGCACCACTTACACGAGCACCAGGGATTGCGGGCGCGGAATCTCCGGTGTTATATGCGACGCCACAACCGGGTTGCCCTTCACCGGTGCCACGATTCCGGCTGGTCGCATTAGTGCTCAAACCAGGACGTTCTTCAATCTATTCCCGTCGGCGACAGCCACCAGACTGAATCCGGGACAGAATGACAACAACTTCTTTTCACAGCGCGACGTTAAGGAAAAGATTGACAACTTTGACATCAAGCTTGATTACAAGGTGAGTGGGGATAACTCGTTAAGTGGTCGTTTCAGCCGGCAGAACTTCTCCGCCATTCGTGGTTCATTCTTTCCAGAAGTCCCAGCCGGGTTCGGAGCAGGCGATGAAATTGGCAACACTCGCCAACTAGTCGTCTCAGACACGCATACCTTCAGCCCGACAATTCTCAACGAGTTTCGGTTTGGGTTCACGAAGATTGACATCGGGATCATCAACTGCGCCGTTGGCGGTGCCTGTGGTATCAGTGAAACCTTCTCGGCCGATGTGGGCATTCCCAACGTCAACAACGGATCCTTTGAGCAGTCCGGCTCGATTTTGACTGGCGGTTTCGGCAACGGCTTCGTCGAGTTTGCCGGCGATGGTGGTCCTTTCATCGTCAACAGCAAGAATCCGTACTTCGCAGATACACTGACGATAATAAAAGGCAACCACACGATCAAGTTTGGCGGTGAGTTGCGCTTGCGCTACCTCGAGACGATCGATGGCGGCCGTACCGGCGGCTTGAAGTCTAATCTGGCTTACGCGGATAACGGCCCCTCGACCGGCACCAATCTGGGCTGTCCCGTCGCTTCCCAGGGCCCGAGTTTTAATGCGGGGACCGGCTCGGGATGCTTCGTTGATTCCAACGGTATCGCCTTCGGCGGAACAGGCCTGGCAATTGCCAATTTGTTGGACAATCGTGTTGCGGCGCTCCAAACCTTCCGTGGGAGTGTTCCAGGCGGAGCGTTCAATCTTCGGGGACAGGAATACGGCTTTTTCGTCCAGGACGACTTCAAGGTGAACGACAAGCTCACACTCAATCTCGGACTTCGTTACGATATTTTCCCGGCGTCCACCGAAACGACAGGACGCCTCGGAAACTACGATCCGGTTTCGCGGAGCGTCCTTCTGGCTTCCGGCAGTGACGACCGTCTGATTGAGACCGACAAAAACAACTTCGGCCCGCGTGTCGGTTTCGCCTACGCATTCGGCCCGGAGAGGAACATGGTGGTTCGCGGCGGTTACGGATTGCTATACACTCTGGACGCGACCGACCGACCGCCGCTCGTCAATAATCCACCGTTCACCAATAGCATCACTTTCAACAACGCCTTCGATTCATCGACCCCTCGCAGCGTCTTTAATCTAACAACCGGCCCGCCGAATGTGCCGACGATTAGTCCGAGCCTTTTGATCTCGCCGGGAGGCGCCATCACAGTCTTTCGGCAAGATCCTCAGCAGAAGACCGCTCTCGTCCATCAGTTCAATATTGGTTACCAGATGCAATTGGGCCGCGACTATGCCCTCGACATAGGATACGTGGGCAACCGCACCCGCAATCTGCTCCAGACCCTGGATATCGGCGGAGGCGGTACGGCCGAAGCCCGAAATACTGCGGGCGCATTCCTCTCAGGCAGGTTCTACACCAATCGCGCTCGCGCAAACTACGACGCGCTGCAAATGCAGTTGCAGAAGCGGCTGTCCGGAAACATACAGGGTCAGATCTCCTACACCTTCAGTCGAAATCGCGACGACTCCACCGGCGTCTTTCAGGGCATCGGCGAGGGACGCGGATCGCAAGGTGGCCCACAAAATCCGTTTGACCTCGAAGCCGAGTATGGTAGATCTTCGCTCGATGTGCCGCACCTGCTTTCGGCGAATGCGATCATTGATTTGCCGTTTGGCAAAGGTCAGCGTTACATGAATTCGAGTGCGACCGCTGACAAGATTCTGGGAGGACTTCAGTTAAATATCATTGTTAATGGACGCAGCGGATTTCCGTTTACGGTGGTTGATGGTGACAACGGAAACCGGCGTGCCAACGTGGTCGGTGATCCCTTTTCTGGTGCGCCGGCGGGCCGCTACTTGAATAGGGCGGCTTTCGGGGGACCAACTGGTCCATGCCCAGGGCCCAACTGCGTGGTCAATGCGGCGGGGTCGCAGATTCGCTTCGGCACTCAACCGCGCAATTCATTTAGAGGGCCAGGCTTTATCCGCACGGACTTCTCGGTTTTCAAGAACACCGGTTTGTTGGAAAACCTGAAGATGCAAATAGGTATCGAGTTCTTCAATTTGTTTAATCAGGCCACTTTTACCGTGCCGAATAACAATTTCAGGGATGGAGGCGGGTTTGGGCGCTTCGATGCTGCCCTGCCTGGACGTGTAGTCCAGTATCGCTTGAAGTTCCTTTTCTAAACGGTGACAGAGCGGGCGGTTACGTCGCCCCGAGCCTTAATTTCAGGAAGCGGTAGAGCGGTTGGCTATCGCTTCCCCTGCTTTAACAAACGACCGGGCGCACGATGCGAGCACGGTCGTTTTTTATTACAATCGTTTCGAGTGCCGCGGCATCGTTTCCCTCAATGAGAGTTTGCGCCCTTCAATTCATCGCAGTCTGCTTCTGTTTTAGTGGCGGGCCCGTTTTCGCTCAACCAGGTGGTGCAACGGCCTCCACAGGGGCCGGCCCGCGCTCTCATGTCGAACGCTTCAGCAGTCAGCAATCGCGAGCCGAGCGGGCTGAGACGGAAGCCTCGGCGAAACTCAAAGTCAATCCCAACGACGCTGAAACGTTGAACGATCGAGCGTATGCGCGTATGGGCTTGGGTCGTTATCCCGAGGCTGTCGAAGACTTGCGTCGCACAGTCGCAATCAATCCAAAAAAAGCCGACTACTACGCGAACCTGGGTTACGCACTTTGGAAGACCGGAAAACAAGGGGAGGCTGTTGCCGCTGAACGCACGGCACTCAAACTCGAAGAGAAACACTTCACGGCTAACTACCAGCTGGGCCGCTTCCTGCTGCTGAGCGGCGATCCAAGTCAACTGCAACAAGCGGCTACCCACTTGCGCCGGGCGATCGAGATTGATCCACGTCGTTCCGAGGTCCGTTTTGATTTGTTAACGGCCTATCGCAAGCTGGAGGACCAGCCCAATGCCATCTCACAATTGAATCTCCTGCAGGACGCCCGTCCAGCCGATCCACGCGTCATGTATGCGGATGGGCTTTTGGCGTCTGATCGCGGCGATCTGAATAGCGCGATCACCAGCTTCAGAGAGGCTTTGCGGCTTGATCCGTCTCTCTACGGAGCATGGCAGGACTTGGGTCTGGCATTGTTGAGACAGCAGAAATGGTCAGAAGCAATCGAGTCGTTTTCTGAACTGGCGAGAAGACAAGCCGATTCAGTTGAAGGTGCATATCTGCACGCGCTCGCCTTGTTCAATGCCGGCCGCACGCTGGAAGCAGAAAAGGAAGCAAGGAGATCACTTCGACTTGATGCGGCCGCCGCCGCCGCCCACACGCTTCTCGGAATAGTCCTCGCGGCCCGTCGCGGACATGACGCCGAGGCCGCCGAGGCACTCAGCCAGGCCGTAGCCCTGGACCCTCAAAGCTTTGACGCACATTTCTATCTCGGCCGCGTTCAGTATGCGTTGCAAGACTATCCTGCCGCGGCAAAGACTTTGAAGGTCGCCACTCAGCTGAATAGCAAACACGCCGAAGCCAGGTTCTTTCTCGGCACCGTGCTCGAGGCGGCTGGAGAAAACTCGGCGGCGCTGGTGCAATACCAGGAGCTGGCAAAGATCGACCCGCATTCCGCCATCGGTCAGGTAGGTTTGGGCGCGGGGCTCGTAAAGCAGGGCAAGATTGAGGAAGCGATTGCCACGCTGAAGCGCGCCGTTTCTCTCGACCCGAAGATATTCGAGGCGCACTGGGCCATGGGTAGAGCCCTGTTCCTGGCTGAGCGTTTCCCGGAGGCTGCTGACGCGCTTAAGGTGGCGGTAGTTCTGGAACCGAACCGCTCTGACGCACATTACCAGTTGGGTCTGGCACTGAAGCGACTGGGCCGCAATGAAGAAGCTCAACGGGAGTTTGATTTGGTTAAGACTATCAACGCGGAGTTTCGCTCACGCACGGCTCCAAATTAGTAAAGCGCCCAATCAGCAAATGACATCAGCAGATGACTCGAAGACAAACAATGCACAGGCTGGATTGGCGACTCGACGTCGTAGGACCACTCGCGCGTTATGTGGTCTCCAGTGCCATCTTTATTTTTCTTGTCACCTCGATTGCCGCCCAGCGGCGGCAAGGCCCTGGCCCGGCCGCGACCACTCGTCCCGACGGCGCAGTAGGATTGAATGCGACCACGCGGGCCTCGCTTGATTCGGCCGTCTCTGCTTTGGAGGCGAATGATTTGGACAGCGCCGAGCGTGCTGCCCGCCAGGCAGTGAAGTCTGCCCCCAAGTCTCCAATTCCACGTAACGTGCTTGGCGTAATATTGGACAAGAAAGGCAGAATAAGCGAAGCGCTGGTGGAGATTAACGCAGCGATCCAACTGGATCCCAAATTCGTCAGCGCCCGAAATAATCTGGGGCGAATATTGGCACAGAGTGGCAAGACAGATTCCGCAATCGCCGAGTTTGAGCGCGTCCTGGCTCTCGACCCGGCGCACGTCCAGGCCCATTACAATCTGGGCGCGCTCTATGGTGATGCGGGAGATTTTGTTAAAGCTGCCGAACACCTGGCCCGTGCTCGCAGCAGCAATCCAGATGATCCTCAACTGGGACTGGCGTTTTTGAATGTGGCTTATAGAGCAAATCGTGCCGCTGAAGCAAAAGCAGCCGCGGACCTGATCGAAAGACAGTATGCTTCGCAGCCGCAAAGTCTCTTCACCTTAGGCACAGTGTTGGCCCAGAACCGCCAATACGAGCACGCGGTGCGAGTTTTCGAACGCGCAAACAAGGCAATGCCGCACACCTTCGAGGTCCTCTATAACCTTGGGGTGGCGCTCTTTAACCTCGACCGAAACGATGAAGCGGCAATCGCTTTGGCCGAAGCAGCAGATATCGATGCAACCGTGCCGGAAAGCCACTTCCGGCTTGGGTTGATCGCCAGTACTCGAAACGACCATGCAAATGCTGTTGAGGAGTTCAGGCATGCAACTGAGAGAGATGCGAGGAATGCCACCTACCACTACCTGCTGGGTCGCGAGTATTTTCGGGTCGGTTTTTGGGAAGGCGCTATCAATGAGTACACTTCGGCTATAGATCTTGAGCCTAAACAGGCGGCCTACGTTCTCGCGCGGGCCAACGCGAATTATCGAAAGGGCGAATGGACCGCGTCGGCGATTGATTTCGATCTGGCGGCTGCCCTGGACCCAACAATTGAAAACATTGAATACCTGCAGGGCTATGCGCAGAGAGCGGCCGGAAATTTTGATCGGTCACGCCAGCTATTGGAATCCTTTCTGGCCAAACAGCCTGACCACCTGGACGCATTGGCAAGCTTAGGTTATGTCGCCATCGAACAGGGGCGACTTGACGAAGCCGAGGCGCCGCTCAAGCGCGGGCTCGCACTGCAGCCCGACAGTGTACCCGTTTTATATGACTATGCGCGCCTTGCTCTCAAGCGACGCGACTTTGCGGAGGCCGCTGCACGATTGCATCGAGTGGTTGAACGAAATCCAACGCACACGCAGGCGCGTTACCAGCTTTTCCTTGTATATTCACGGATGAAGCAACCAGAGAAAGCCCAGGTTGAATTGGCGGAATTTAAGCGGCTAGAGGCGTTAGAGAGACAGGTAAAGCAGGAGCGCATCCTGGACGAGAAGTTGCGCGCCCAGCAAATGATCGGTCAAGGCCAGTAGTAAAGTCGAGGTGTTGCAGTGAATTTGGTGGTTATCACATGCGGGAAGATGTTTGCTGTTTCGGTCGTAGTGCTCCTGGCCTGCGCGCCGGATATGGCCCAGCAGGACGTGCT
>CAZVHN010000373.1:0-7651 GCA_964626895.1 uncultured Chloracidobacterium sp.
CAGGAAAAGCAACAGAGCATAGTATTCCTTCTCGCGTTTCTGAATGTAGTTCCACGATGAAAGTGAGGCAATCACTCCCAGCAGCGTCGTTAAGACGATTAACAATATCGCCACACCGTCGACACCCATTTGATAGCGCGCGCCGATCACCGGTATCCACTGACCGTCTTCCAGAAACTGCATACCGCCCACCGCGCGGTTGTAGGTCAGCAGCAGCAGGGAGGCGACGAATGCCAGTCCGAACCAGGCGGTCGCGAATTTTTTGATCGCATTCGCTTGATCCTTTTTGAAGAGCGCGAGAATGATGATGGCGCCCAGCGTGGGCAACCACGTGACGATTGAGAGAAGGTACATTCGCATTATTCCTCAGCGCTGGTATCCGAACTCGCTAACTCCAGAATTCTTACATCCTCAAGATCGACTTCGCGTCCGGCTGCGCGTTTTGAGGCAATTAATGAAAGGACGCGAACACGCTTTGAAGTTCGTCTAGCATCCCTATGGTTCACGATTTCCGGATTGTTTTCCAGTACAAGATTGGTAATCTGGCAAAAGACATCCATTCTCTCCTCAAGCGATAGCGATTGAAACCAACGCGCCTTGGCTTCGATAGTCTCCTCTACCTGAAAATCATGTGAAATAGATCCCATCTCCGCTTAGTCCTTCAAAGCCCAATCGCAAATATCGTCTTTACCGCCTGGAGGATGTCCGCCCCAAAAAACAAGGCCACCGCAGCCACCAATCCCACCACCATTACCAGGGCATAGTTCTGAGTAAGTCCCGTCTGAGCGGCCCGAAACAGCGGGGACATCAAACGCACAATGAAGGCAGCAATTGCGTTCACCAGGCCATCGACGAAGTACTGATCGATGCCACCCGTGATGCGGCTGGTGAGGCGCGTTAACCATGCGGAGCCATTCACAGCTCCATCAATCACCTTCGCGTCGAAAGCAAAAACAGCTCGCGCCAGATCCATTGTGCGTCGCGTGATTGCCCAACCGTAGAATTCGTCAACCCAATATTTGTTGTAGCTCGCTTCATAGAGTGGCTTGAGCCGTGATGCCCAGATAACAGGGAGGCTCGGGTTTTTGACGTAGAAAAGCATTCCGAGACCGATACCTACTCCGGCAACGAGAAGTGAGATCACAATAAATAACCATTCCGCCGCCAGATGACTGCCAAACGCTTTTTCCGCGGCATGGGCCAGGTTGAATCCCTCTTCCTCGTGCGGAACCGCTGCACCTGCCCCGGTCTCTGAGTGTCCAGCTTCCGGCGCCGTGGCGACTGGGGACTCGTGACTTGTCTCCTGCCGACTGCCTTCTGCCTCCTGCCTCCTGCTGTGTCCAAACTCGCGGGTGGCAGGATTCCAGATGATCGGATCCATGAAGTTGACGATATTCATGCGCTCACCTGGATGTTCGCTGCCGGTGATGAACTTGAAAGCGGGTCCTACACCTACGAATCCACCAATTGTCGCTAACACAGCTAGAACGACCAGCGGAGCCACCATCGATCTGGGTGATTCGTGAGGCACATGCGCGTGATGTCCCGGCGTCTCGTGGTCCTCAGGGTGGACTTCGTGCCCCGGAGTGTGCTCGTGAGCATTCAGAAATCTTTCCTTGCCCCAGAAAGTCATCGCCACCAGACGAGTCATGTAAAACGCGGTGCAGGTCGCGGCTATTGTTCCCACAAGCCATACGATCCATCCGACGGGAATAGCGGAAGTAGAGGCAGCGCTCCAGAGAATCTCATCTTTTGACCAGAAGCCGCTGAAAGGGATGATGCCGCAGATCGCCAGCCACCCGGCAAGGAACGTCATGTAGGTGTAGGGCATGTATTTCTTCAGGCCCCCCATACGACGCATGTCCTGCTCATGATGCATGCCATGAATCACACTTCCGGCGCCGAGGAACATTAGGGCCTTGAAGAATGCGTGCGTCATTACGTGGAAGATGCCGATGACAAAGGCGCCGACGCCGCAGGCCATAAACATGAAGCCGAGCTGCGAGACAGTCGAATAGGCCAGAACTTTCTTGATGTCGTTTTGGGTGATGCCGATCGTGGCGGCAAACAATGCGGTGGCCGCGCCCACCAGGGCCACGACCAACATCATTGTTTTGGAATGCTGGAAGATTACGTTAGTGCGGGTGACCATATAGAGACCCGCAGTCACCATCGTCGCGGCGTGAATCAGAGCGGATACCGGGGTTGGCCCGGCCATCGCGTCAGGCAGCCAGACGTGAAGAGGCAATTGGGCGGATTTTCCACACGCTCCGACAAAAAGACCCAGGGCAATCCAGGAGAGGATGCCCCATTGCCAGAGACCTTCAATCGGATAGTCCTTCGCCTGGGCAAATACATCTGTGTACTGCGCCGTGCCAAAGGTTGCGATCACCGCGAAGATGGCGAGGGCGAAGCCGAAGTCGCCGATGCGGTTGGTAAGGAAAGCTTTGCGTGAAGCGTCTGCCGCTTCCTTGCGGTCAAAGTAGTAACCGATCAGCAAGTAAGAGCAGAGACCGACGCCTTCCCAGCCCACAAACATCATCAGGAAATTCGAGCCCATCACCAGCACGAGCATCGAAAACATGAAGAGGCCCATGTAGGCGAAGAAACGATAGAAACCGGGATCACCGTGCATGTACCCGGTCGCAAAGACGAAGATGCACAACCCGACGCCGGTAACCACCAGCATGAAGATTGAAGAGAGCGCATCGAGTTGATAACTCCACTCGACGTCGAGCATTGAACTGCGTTGACTGTCGACTGCCGTCACTGCGATCAGCTGTGGATTAGTTCTCTGCTCCGGAGGAATCTCAGCCAGCTTTCGCCGGGACTCTTCCTCGATCGCAACCGACATGCGCTCGTGTGAGCCTTGCGTGATGTTGACTGCCCCACCCGGAATCCATGTGAACTTAGCCTGACTGGTCACATAAGGATTGGGCCAAATTGCGTGACTGCTGAAGCCATAGGAATAAACTGCCGCAGCGCTAAGGAGGAAAGAAAGTGCTATAGAACCGACGGCGATGCCGCCGATCAATTGTTCTGAGAAACGAAACTTCCGTCCCAGCAGTCCGTTGATCGCGGCGCCAGCCAGCGGTAAAAGCGGAATGAGCCAGATCAACCGATGCATAAGTCCAAAGTCCAATGTCCAATGTCCAACGTCCAACGTCCGTCATCCTAGTTGACTTTGGACTTTGGACATTGGACTTTGGACTACCACTTTAAGATATCAATCTCATCAACCCAGATCGTTTCTTTATTCCGGTAAAGCGCGATCACGATGCCTAGTCCGATGGCGGCTTCTGCCGCCGCCACAACGATCACAAAGACTGCAAACACCTGGCCGGCAACCGCATTCATGTTGCCTGTATCCTGCAGGTATCGTGAGAAAGCTATGAAGTTAAGATTTGCCGCATTGAGAATCAGCTCAATCGACATGAAGATGACGATGATGTTGCGGCGGGTGAGCACCCCCGCGACACCGATGATAAACAGCAGTGCCCCAATAACAAGAAACTTCGACAGGTCTGGACTCCTGGCGCTCTGCCACATCACTCCAAAGCGCCCGCCGTCGGCTTGCTGAAGCAGGAGAGCAAAGATGGGAGCAAGTAACGTAAGCATAGAGTCTCTCGATACGCTAAGTCGGCTCTCGCAAGGTTTCCGCACGGTCCGCTTCCTGAGCCACTTTCGCCAGCAGCACATCAGGATCGACGTCGTCCACGGCGGCCTCCTGCTTAAGAGTGCGCGCCAGCATGACGGAGCCGATAATTGCAACTAGTAGGAGTACGCTGGCAATTTCAAACGGCAGCGACGCAAATCTATAAAGACTGTTACCTACCTGCTGCGTGTCAGCGGTAATCCTGCTAGTTCCCGTGGCGCCCGTAGCCAGGTTTTGATCCTGTGCCCGTCGCTGCTCGACAGATCCGCTCAGCCTGGCTTCGTCTCGCTTCTGCAAACCCTGATAGCCCGTATTAATGGCAAAGAGAAGACCTGCCACGAGCAGAAGACAGAAGATTAGGCTCGCCGCTATCTGACGTGGCTTATTGAGAGTCTCGGAGCGTCCCTGCTCTTCCGCGCCTACATTGACGAGCATGATGACGAAGAGAAACAAGACCATCACCCCGCCGACATAAACCAGGATCTGCACACCTGCAATGAACTCAGCGCCCAGCAGAATGAAAAGGGCGGCCACCGACATAAGGGAGGAGATCAGGAAGAGAGCACTGTGAACGGCGTTGCGCGCCATCACAGTCAAGAGACCTGCAAAGATGGCGGCGATGGAGAAAATCCAGAAAAAGACTGCTTCCCAGCCCTGTAAAGTCATTGCCGATTGCCGATTGCCGATTGCCGATTTTTATTCATTTCCGATTGCCAATTGCCAATTGCCAATTGCCGATTTTTATTCATTTCCGATTGCCAATTGCCGATTGCCGATTGGCACGAACCCGGGTTGAAGCTGATATGCGAGACCGTGCCATTATCTTAGTGAGTTCATTGGCCTCCTCAAGTAGCGGTGTAACGCGGTTCGCTCGAAGCAAGGCGGCCTCAATAATCAACTCTAACCAGAACGCGCTCTCATCCGATTCCTCCTCAACGACACCGATCTTCGCAACGAATTCAGCGGTCGATCGGCCGCGACACGCCGCGCGATAATTGGCACCCACGGAAGTACCCGCGCGTACAAGTTGCCCTCTAATCGCTTTACCCTCGATGGTGTTGGGTAAAGCGGCCGCGAGTTTTAGAATTCGTAAGGCAAAGGCCTTGGTTCGCTTCTTTAAGTCTTCGGCATTCATGGCGTGAGGCTCCAAATGAACGCAATAGATCCAACAAATCGTAAATTGGCAATCGCCAATTGGCAATCGCTAACAATGTCTAGTCAATCACCGCGTGTACTTTACGGTCTCGCGTCCCTGCTCGAGCATCTCGCGATTCCAGACAAATCCTGCGCGCGAGTAGGTAGCCAACTCAAAGTCTTGAGTCAGTTCCAGGCACGACGTGGGACAGGCTTCCTGGCACAGCGCGCAAAACATGCAACGAGAGGTGTCGAAGATAAACTCGTCGAGCACCTTTTTCTTGCGCGGCTTGCCCGCCACCACGATCTCGACATCCATCGCCAGGACGTCAATGCAGTCTTCCGGACAGGCAATCGCACAGAGGTTGCACGCGATGCATAGCGTGTCGTGCGTTTCTGGATCCATGTTCAATCTCGGCGCGCCGTGAAAGCGAGGCGCAACGTCGGGTCGGACCTTGGGATACTGCTCCGTGTAGATGCCCTTGCCGCCAACTGAATCACGATCAGTGACCGCGCCGATGTTGTATTTCAGCGTCAGGCCCAGACCCTTTAAGAGATCGGCCATGAAAAAGCGTTTGAGCTTGTCGATAAACTTGGGCTTTGGGACTTTAACTAAAGGCATAAGCTATTTCCGATTGCCGATTTCAATCCGAAGTGTCTATCTTGAACCTGAGATCTCAGATCTGAGATCTCAGATATCAAACCCGGTCGCTACCGCTCTCGGTTCTGACAAATTCTTTTCAAATCTCAAATCTCAGAACCCGTTGCCGGAGCCGCCGCCGGCACTGCGGGCTTGCCCTTCGGCAGATTGACGAGCTTGATATTTCTTCGCTGTAACTTAAGATTGAAGTCACGCGAGCGCCAATTTATTTTTGACAACAGCACACCCGTGATGAAGAGCCCGATAAGGCCCATAGCGATCATCAGCGCCTTACCTGTGGCGGTAAGATTCAGTCCCGCCGAAATCGACTCTATGGTCTTAAACCCGCGCCAGCCATTCAGGGCCTGAACCAGAAAAATTCCCAGCCCAGACAGAACAATGTTAATCAGCGCCGAAGGGATCAGCCACTTCCATCCTATGTCCATCAACTGGTCGTAGCGGAAGCGCGGCAGGGTCCAACGCAGCCAGAAGTAAAAATAGAGTACGGCCAGTACCTTTATGACAAAGACCAGTAGGCTGACTATAACATAGAGATTGTGATGGCCGTTGGCTTCGGTAAACCTGTAAACGAAAGGAAAGTACCAACCACCGAGGTAAACTGTAACGGCGACGGCAGACACCACCACCATTGCGGCATACTCAGCCATGAAGAAGAGCGACCAGCGCATTCCGGAATACTCAGTGTGAAACCCGGCGACGAGTTCTGACTCTGCTTCCGGCAGGTCAAAAGGTGCGCGATTGTTTTCGGCGATCCCGCTCACCAGGAAAATCAAAAACCCCACCGGCTGATAGAAAACGAACCAAATGGAATCGGCGCCTTGCGCATTGACCATTCCCGAAAGCGAAAGAGTGCGGGCAAACATCAGCGCTCCCACCAGCGACAGGCCCATCGCGACTTCGTAGGAAATCATCTGCGCGCTCGATCGTAACCCCCCGAGCAGGGCGTACTTCGAGTTTGACGACCAACCGGCAAGCATCAGCGCCAGTACGCCCACGCTGGAAACGGCAAGCACAAACAAGAGGCCGATGTTGACGTCCGCGATGATCCCCCAGTCAGGGGCAAACGGAATAACGGCCATAACAATGAAGGCTGAAGCAACCGCAATGTAGGGCGCGATAAAAAAGATGCCGCGATCCGCTTTGTCGGGAATGAAGTCTTCTTTGGTGAGCAGCTTGATGGCGTCGGCGATGGGTTGCAACAGTCCCCACGGTCCCACTCGCATCGGCCCCAGTCGGGCTTGCATAAACGCTGAGATCTTGCGTTCGAGGTAGGTAGCATATGCCACCCACCCCGCCACGAGAGTAACTACCAGCCCAATCTGTATGAACGGCCAGACTACGTTATTGATCGTCTCAGGGCCGAAGAATTTCAGCAGCAGATCGCCTACGAAATTGATGGGAGAAAAAAATAACACGAGACTTTTCATCGATCAATCTCACCAAGAACAATATCGAGGGTGCCGATAATCGCCACCACATCGGCCACCAGGTGACCAACGCACATCTGTTTCAGCGCCTGAAGATTGATCAGAGACGGTGGGCGCACACGCATCCGCCAGGGCTGAGCCGTGCCATCAGAAACCAGATAGCAACCAATCTCGCCCTTGGGACCTTCTATCGAGTGGTAGTAGTCGCCGATCGGCAGCTTAATTATTTTAGGTAGTTTTGCGTTCACTGGACCATCAGGCAAATTGTCCAGGGCCTGAGCGACAATGCGCCGCGACTGTCTCATCTCTTCGAGCCGGACGAGATAACGATCGTAGGTATCGCCGTTTTCTCCGAGCGGAACGTCAAAATCCATATAGGCATAAGCCGCATAGGGTCGAGACTTGCGAATGTCCCAGGGGACCCCCGATCCACGCAGCGCCGGACCTGACAAACCAATCGCAATCGCCTCCTCCGCCGTGATAATGCCAATACCGACCGTGCGGCTCAGCCAGATTCGATTCTCCGATAGCACCGTTTCATACTCGTCCAGACGCGTGGGGAAATTGCTGATGAAGCGGCGTATATCAGCTTCGAAGTCGTCATAAGTATCGTTCGGCATCCCTCCGATGCGCCAGGCATGACATGTCAAGCGAGCGCCAAACTGTCGTTCAAAAACCTTGAGAATCTCCTCGCGCTCACGCAGCTCCCAAAGCAGGACCGTCACTGCCCCAATGTCCAGCGCGTGGGTCGCCAGCCAAAGCAAGTGAGAAGCG
>CAZVHN010000374.1:0-1738 GCA_964626895.1 uncultured Chloracidobacterium sp.
GACCAACCAGGCTATTGGGAAGAGGGCGGCTACCACATGCGCGGCAACCCCTGGACAGAGGGGGATGGCGAAAGATTTCGCTGGTCGTGAAAGCTACTGTAGGGGCGGAACTCCGTGTCCGCCCGTTTGGCGGGGCGGATCTTTGTGTGGCCGTGGGTTTTGGGGCGCACACAGAGGTGCGCCCCTACAATTCCACCTCGGGTTTTTAGGCGCACACACAGGTTGCGCCCCTAGATCAAGCTCCGCCTTAACGTGAATAACCAAAGTCTTAGGCCACCCCCTTCCACCCCCAAAGACGCTGCCGCTGTCATTCTCCTTCGAGCAAGCACCGATCCTAATAACCCTGAAGTCTTCTTTGTGCAGCGTAGTGAAAAGCTTGCCTTTCTCGGCGGGTTCTACGCGTTTCCCGGCGGGCAAATGGATTCGTCAGATGCAGACGCTCGCGTGGAGAGCTGTTCGGATCCTGAAACTGCCGCAGCAATCAGTTGCGCTGCTCGTGAGCTATTCGAAGAGCTGGGTGTATTAGTCGCCCGGGGCGCCGAGTCTCTGACAAAGGGCCAGCGAGTTTCCCTGCTCGACGATCTCGAATCCGGGCGCATGTTATGGCCAGAGCTGTTACGACATTACAATCTCGGTCTTGATGCCAGTGACTTTACTTTTGTGGGCCGCTGGGTGACGCCGCCTTTCAGCGCCCGCAGGTTTGATACCTGGTTCTTTCTCGTCAACTGTCCTCCGAAGCAGGAACCGACGGTCATCCCGGGCGAACTCTCCTCGGGAGATTGGATTGCGGCGGGCCGAGCTCATGAGCAATGGCAGCGGTCCGAAATCCTGGCGGTGCCACCGACGCTCCACGCATTGAAAACGATTGCTGATGGCCTCACGCCTGATCTTGTCGAGCGCTTCCTGGCAATTCCACAGGCCCATCGGGAGCCTGTTCGCCTCATCGAATTTCGTCCTAACTACATCTGCTTTCCCGTTCGCACGCCCACCAGACCGCCCGCGACTCACACCAACTGCTACTTGATCTACAACTCGCGGGAGATCCTGGTGATCGATCCCGGGTCGCCCTACGAAGAAGAACAACAGGCGCTCGCAGTCGTGGTCGATGGTCTTGTGCGCGAAGGACGATCAGTTCGGGAGATAATTTTGACCCACATGCACCCGGATCACGTAGGTGGAGTCAATTCACTTCGAGAACATCTCGGCGGCCGGGTGAAAGTTGCTGCGCATCGTTTCACCGCGGAGCCGTTAGGGGACACTGTCCGCGTAAATCGTCCGATCGAAGACGGAGACATCATTGAACTAAGCGGTTCGCCCCGAATTGCGCTGCAAGCAATGCATACTCCCGGACACGCGCGCGGTCATCTCTGTTTCTACGAAGAGAAAACGGGTACGCTGATTTCAGGAGACAACATTGTCGGGCTGGGATCAGTCTTGATCGATCCGCCTGAGGGCAACATGCGCGACTACTTGGCATCACTCCGACAAATGCGTGCGTTGCCTAATCTCAGCGTCATCTTTGGGGGCCACGGTCCGGCGATCGCAAATCCTTATACAAAACTTGATGACTACATCTCGCACCGGCTTGAGCGTGAGGCGAAGATTCTGGAAGCTGTGAGGGAGGGAGCGAAGACTGCTGAGGATATCGTTGCCCGCGTCTACACTGACGTCTCTCCCAAAGCGCATGCGATGGCCGAACGGGCCGTGCTCGCTCATCTCGAAAAGCTCGAAGCCGACG
>CAZVHN010000375.1:0-2847 GCA_964626895.1 uncultured Chloracidobacterium sp.
TTGCTGCCGTCGCAGCAAACCGACAAATGGAAAATGGAAAATCGTGAATTGTTCCGTTCCTAGTTACCCGATCATTCTCTTCCGGTGATAAGCGCCATCGCTTCAGCCCGCGTGCGCGGATCATTGCGGAAGCCACCCAACACTGCTGATGTGATCGTCTTGGCGCTGGCTTTTCGGACACCTCTGAGCGTCATGCAGGTGTGCTCGGCTTCGATCACGACCATCACGCCCACCGGCTTCAAGCCTTCGTAGAGCGTGTTCGCGATGTCGGTGGTTAAGCGCTCCTGCAGTTGCAGTCGGCGGGAGAAGGTTTCGGCAAGCCGCGCCAGCTTCGAGATTCCCAGAATCCGCCCATCCTTGGGAATGTAGGCGATGTGACACTTACCGACGAAGGGCGCCAGATGATGTTCACAGAGCGACGCGATGCTGATGTCTTTCACGATTACCATCTCATCGTGCGTGTCTCCCGGCAGAGGCACGACGTGCAGGCGAGGATCTTCACGCATGCCGGCAGTTAACTCCGCGTACATCTCGGCCACCCGGGCCGGTGTCTCCTGCAAGCCTGGACGCGTCGGATCTTCGCCAATGCCTTCAAGAATCAAGCTCACACCACGAGCGATCATGTCCAGATCCACGGAATGCTGATTGCCGCTTGAATCTTGAGCTCGCTCATCTTCCGAAAACTTTGTAACCATTTAGGGCCTTTCGAATCCTGAAAGGATTTAATTCAATAGCCGTGGGTGAGCTTTGCGACACCCACGGAGGATCGGGGAGGAGTTTCCTGGCCCGGTAAGGGTCAAACCAAACTTGAGAATGTGACCTCTTCAGGGTCAGGATGTTTCTTTCGCCGATCCGTGGGCGTCGCGCAACGCCCACGGCTATTAACTTCCATCCCTCCGGGATGATGCGATTTGTAACGCAAGGGCCAATCTCGCGGCGCTCTCAACAACTCGCAATGGAACACCTGACCTAAGCGCCGCTGCCCGGCATTGTTCGTATTCCGGCATCTCGTTTACTACGTTCCCGTTCAACCGCGCTACTTTAACATCAATAGGCCCATACTGCGTTTCCACCCGCACAATTTCACGTTCCAGGGCGCGTCGTTCCACCGCGTAACTGCGAACCCCTAGGGTGGTTGTTTCCGCAAAGATCATCTCAGTGAGACTCTCTTTGTCCTCGGGCCTACAAAGAACGGACAACAGCACGCCTGGGCGGTCCTTCTTCATCTGGATGGGAGTGAAATAGCAATCAAGCGCACCCATTTCAAAAGCTCGCTCCATCACATGACCGAAAACCTGGGGCGACATGTCGTCAACATTCGTCTCGATCATCCAGAGTCGTTCTTCGTTAGCGGCCTGAACCTCAGTCTCTCCGATCAAAACGCGCAAGACGTTAGGAAACTTCTCGTACTGGCGGGTGCCGGCGCCATAGCCCGTCCGCTGCAACTCCATCTTCGGAAGTGGTCCATACTCGCTGCATACAGTCGCGATAATGGCTGCTCCGGTCGGCGTGACCAGTTCACCTTTAATGTTCGTTGCATAAACCGGCGCGCCTTTCAACAACTCGGCAACCGCCGGAGGAGGAACCGGGAAACGGCCATGATCCATGTCAACTGAACCGCTACCCACGTGCAGCGGCGAGCAAACAAACCGTTCGATACCTGCCAGATCGAAACAGATCGCTGCGCCTACGACGTCGATAATTGCATCCAGGGCCCCGACTTCATGAAAGTGCACGCGCTCCACCGGCTCGTTGTGCACACGAGCTTCGGCCTCGGCCAGGCGTGAGAACACTTTGGCTGCGCGGTCCTTCACTCCGACCGATAGTTGGGAATCGTAAATAATCTTCAGAATGTGGCTGAGGTGTCGATGATCTTGTTCGTGGGGAGTTTGCACCCGGGCGTACGTGGCGCTGATTCCCGATCGGTCGACTGTCTGAAAATCAATTGAGTAACCCTGCACGTTGAGGAGCGAGAGTTGACCCAGGAGTGCCTGCGGCTCAACACCCGAGGCAATCATTGCTCCCAGGATCATGTCGCCGCTAGCGCCGGCGAAACAGTCGAAGTAGAGGGTTTTCATTCTGTGGATCTGTGCCTACATATCCGAAGGGCGAAGACGGCTCAAGCCCCGGTAACTTACGGGTCAGGAAGGCGGACCCTGTCCCCGCTCTCAAGCTTGGAAACCACTTACCTGCAATCAATCTCTCAAACTTATGCACCTCTCAGGTCAGGAAGACAGACCCTGGCCCCGCTCTTACAATCTCAGATCTCAGAAAATCTCAGATCTGAAATTTGAGATCTCAGATAATTGAATAAACATCGCTTAGTCCAACAACTCAATTCATCCTCACCTCCAACGAAGATTCCTCCAAGTGTTCGAACCTCAGTCCCTCAGGCGTTGGTGACTGGCTTTCAAGCTTGAGGCGGGGACAGGGTCCGCCTTCCTAACCTGCAAATTACCGCGGGTCCTCTTTCGGTTTTCACCCGGCCTTTACCGCTGGCGGTTCTTTATCTGACTCGAGCCGGGAGATCAATGGCAACACTTCGCCCGCCCTTCCCATCAACAACTCGTCGCACAGATCTGAAAGCGATGTTTTTTCCGGGTTCACCTCGCAAACGAAAGCCCCGGCGGCGTGGGCGATCTCCGGCAGACCGGCCGCAGGATACACAAGAGCAGACGTCCCTATTACGAAGCAGAGTTCACAGTTCGCGGCTGCCGCCGCGGCTTGTTCAAAAGCGCCGGCCGGTAGTATCTCTCCAAACAACACAACATCGGGCCGCACCGGATCACCACAGTCAGGACATGCTTGGGCACGTGGCTGAGATGAAAGGATTTCAAATCGTGCGTG
>CAZVHN010000376.1:0-17072 GCA_964626895.1 uncultured Chloracidobacterium sp.
AGGCCCGCCAGCCCGCCCGCGGCCATGCCCCAGGTAACATTAGTCGTGGGGCCGGCGAGAAACATAGCCAGGTTGAGCGCCATTACCAGCGAAAAGAGAAACGACCAGCCAAACATGCGCGCCTTGCTAAAAGTCTGCAGCTCAGCGTCTGTGAGGCCGTTTGCCAGCATCCATGCTTTGCCAAAAAGCAACGGTGAATACCACAGGCCTCCCAGAACAAAGGTCGATAGGGCCGCCGCCAGCACCGCAAAATAGTTGATAGTTGAAAAGTCCATGTTCACTCCTCCTTAGAATCTAACCATCCGTTCGTGAATAAAGCCAAAGCGGCCGCAGGGATACAGAGCAAAGCAATTGGCCGCGGATTTACGCGGAATACGCCGATCTGAAGTAATAAAAGCGCTTGGACGTGGGACTTCATAAAAGCCCGTTAACTCGGATCGTCAATTACTGATCAATTCCTTGGCAGATCCGCGTTTATCTGCAGGAATCCGCGGCCAATTCTTCTTCGGCAGCTACAGTCTTACCGAGGCGAACAGATATGTATTGTAAAAAATTAACCTTTGCAGGTTGTCTGGCTAAGCGATGGGGATGTAGTTGACGTAGTCGCCACGTTGGGTGAGGTAAGTGGAAGGATTAAGTCCAGAGAACGCCTGAAACTCTTTGATGAAGTGGGCCTGATCGTAATAGCCACATTCTAAGGCGATCGCTGACCATTCGATTTGGTTTTGTTGTTCTATCAGGTTCACCACTTTCTGGAACTTACTGACGCGAGCGAAACTCTTCGGGCGCAATCCGACGACCTTTTCGAACTGCGAGATTAAGTGTTTCTGCGTGATGCCAATCATGCTCGCCAAATCGCGAATGGCAAGGAACTGCGGCGAGTGCTGCAATTGATGCACTGCAAAAGTAACCAGCCGGTTTGGCTCCAGGGAGCGTTGGACCTGTCGCAGTAGAAACGACTCCAGCCGCAGCAATCTGTCTTCTGGTGACTCGATCTCCAGCAGTTCATCCCGAATCTCATCAACCAGTCCTCCCCAAATCAGGTCCAACTCAGTTACGGACTCGGTTAGTTCCGAAATGGGGAAACGAAAGAAGGGATAGGCGCCCCCCGGCCGAAAGCGAATGCCAACCATTGATTGGTTCGTTTCGGCGCCGATGACAATGTATCGAGTCCTTTCCCCGGAGATCCATGCCTTCTTAACAGTGCGGAACCCTGCTGAAGCTTCGTCTTCAAAAATAGTCTTTGGCTGCGTGTCTAAATCAATAATCAGTTCAATTGCGCCATCGGGAAGGATCTTTTCGCGTGTGTAGCCTGCCTCGAAGCCCTGGACGAGCCAGATGTTCTCGACGAATTGCGAGAGAGGGAGCTGAGGCAAGTGTAGTTTGTGAATCATGGGGCGGTCGTTATTCAAACTGCTTCTTGAATTCCTCAAACTGCTTTCGCAGGATTCGAAACTCTTCTTTCAAACCCTCGATCTCTTGTTCAAGCTTCTGAACATTGTCCGATTCGCGGTGTCTGGGTTGACTGGTCTTCAAATGGGCCTCCACTTCCGCGAGAGATTCCGGGCTTGGGGCCCCAGAAAGAAGGTGAACGAACCGTGTGTCCTTCTGACCAGGCTGACGCGGCAGCCGCACAACCATAGCGTCGGGCTCTTTTGAGATTAGCTCATTGAGTGTCGTTTCCACTTCCTCTAAACCGGAAAACTCATGAAACCTCGAAGCGTTCCCGCGCAGCTCGCCCACCGTTTGGGGACCGCGTAGCATCAGTGCCCCCACCACCGCGAGCTCTGGCGGGTTCAGGTGCATCACTTCCGGCATGACGTGCTTATACTTGGGTACTCGGCTGCTGCTGCCATGAAAAACGTAAGTAAGACTCTTCTCACGCAAAGTCTCCAAAGCCTGGGCGACAGTGTTTTCGTCGTATGCGGTAACCGGATTGCGGTTGTTCTTCTGATTACAGGCAACGGTCAGCGCGTGGAGGGTCAGGGGATAGTATTCCGGCGTGGTGAGCTGCTTCTCAACCAGCGAGCCAAGCACCCGTATCTCTACATCGTTTAGGATGGTGGGCATTAACCTAGTGCCAGGAGTCAGGGTCGCATCGCTCAGAGATCTTTCGCACAGCGGAATCCGGAAATCATCCAACGCTCATGAGCATGAAAGAAGTTGCGATAGGTAGACCGGATATGCAGCTGGGTCGTCGCGTATGACCCTCCGCGCAGGACCTTCTGATTAACAAACCATTTGTCGTTGTATTCGTCGAATTCGGACTTGAAGCCCGGATATGGACCGTAGTCCGAACCTGTCCACTCCCACACGTCACCTATCATTTGCTGACAACCGTACGGGCTTTGGCCGCCTGGGAAAGCGCCCATCGGAGCGACGCCCCAAAACTCATTTTCCAAAAGATTCGCTTTGGATTGGTCCGCTACATCGTCACCCCAGGGGAAAGCCCTTCTATTTCCAGTTGTAGGATCAAAGCAGGCGGCTTTCTCCCATTCGGTTTCAGTTGGCAAACGCTTCCCGGCCCACTTGGCGTAAGCGGAAGCCTCGTAGTAGCTGACGTGAGAAACGGGCTCGTCTGCCTTGCTCTCAACCGGATGCAAGCCGTTGAAGTCTCGAATCATCCATTGGCCATCGTGAACTTCCCAGTAGAGCGGAGCTTGCCACTGCTCCTTCGACACCACTTGCCAACCCTCCGAGAACCACCAACGGAAATCCCGATATCCTCCATTTCTAATAAACTGGAGGAAATCACCGTTGCTTACCGGCGCACGATCGATGGCGAAATCTCCAATAAAGACCTGGTGCGCGGGCTTTTCATTGTCGAACGCGAACCCTGGGACCGCGGGCGGGCGGGGTGCCCGGCGGGGCAGCCCCGCTGGGGTGCTTGACTCGCCTGCCGCCCCTGAGCCATACATCAACTTCTCGGCTCCATAACCAAGCCAGAACAACCCACCCTCGACTTCCGCCATTCCGTCAACAGTCTGGGGCGCCGCCGGCGCCGGTTTCACCTCGGGCTTGTATAGGTCGCAGAGCAGGTGCTTGATGTCATAAACCAAAAGTTCCTGGTGTTGCATCTCGTGCTCCAGCCCCAGTCTTACCAGCGAGCGCACTCTGTCAGACTGCGGGTGATCGGCCAGCTTCTCCAGGAACTCAATCATAAGGTCATCAATGTGCCGGCGATATTCGAGCGTTGCGTGCACAGTCGGTCGTGATTTGGTCCCGCGTTTCGCTCGCTCGATGCGCGCGCCGAAGCCTTCGTAATAGGAGTTGAAATAGAAAAGGAAGTCTTCAGAGTAAGGCTGGTAGCCCGGGAGATGACTCTGAAGCAGACTCTCAAAGAACCAGGATGTATGGCCTACATGCCACCGCGGCGGACTCATGAATTCGGCGGTCTGTATTACGTAATCCTCAATCTCCAGCGGCGCGACAATTCGCATGGTCCGCGCGCGCACCGTGCGGTAAAGCTCGGATAATGCTCCCGTGTACGTCTTTGCCAGGTCCTGAGCTGTGGAAACCATTGTTTTACCTAACCCTGATTGAGCACCCGCCTCGTTCCAATACACGTCCTATGACCTGGGCTTGCGAGTAGTTCTCACGCAATCGCGCAAGCAGGTCCGTCGCACGCTCAGGATGAATTGAAATCAACATGCCTCCTGCCGTCTGCGGGTCAAAGAGCAAACTGCGCGTTTCTTTGCCAATCGAATCGCCAACCTCAATGTCCTTTCCGACATATTCTCGGTTTGTCTTGTCACCACTAGTTAGCATTCCCTGGGCTGCTAACTCAAGCGCGCCTTCCAGCAAAGGCACCGCCTTCGAGTCCAACTCAATCGTTACCTGGCTGGCCTTAGCCATCTCCCAGGCGTGGCCAAGCAGGGCGAAGCCGGTGACGTCGGTTGCGCCCTTGACACCGAATTCGCGCATCGCCTCCGCGGCATATCGGCCTGAGGTCAACATCGTCTCCACGGATTTCGATGCCACTCCCTCATTTGTCTTCCCCCATTTGATTCCCGTGGAAATAACTCCGGTGCCTATCGGTTTCGTCAAAATGATTAAATCGCCCGCGCGCGCGCCGGAATTGGTAGCTATCTTGTTCGGATCGATTACGCCCGTTACTGAATAACCAAACATGATCTGTTCATTGTCGACGCTGTGCCCGCCGATCAGGGTAACGCCGTATTTGTTCAAAGTTTCCAGGCCGCCGCGCATGATCTCGCCGAGAATCGCGGGATCGACGCCCTTCTTTGGAAAACAGGTAATGGCCATGGCCGTCAGCGGCGTGCCGGCCATTGCCCAGACATCGTTAATCGAATTGAGGGCGGCGATTTGTCCGTAAACATAGGGATCGTCGACGATGGGTGTAAAAAAATCCAGCGTCTGAACAATTGCCAGGTCGTCACGAAGACGGTATACACCCGCGTCGTCGGCGGTATCGAAACCGACAATCAGATTTTTGTCAAAAGGCTGTTTTGGTAGCCCGCTCAAAACCTGAGCGAGTATGCTAGGGCTCAGCTTGGCCGCTCAACCAGAGCACGAAACCATTTCGGTAAGACGCATCAAGACAACTCCTTTATCGTATTTTACTTCAGGAACTTATGTACCAATGTTTATACCATCAATCGTTGGGAGTTCGCATCGCGGCGGGAGTTAAAGCAGAATGAGCCGCGGATTTGCGCGGATGCACGCGGATCAGACCATGACCAAATAGATTAAATGAGTTCCAGCTTTGGTTTCTGCTTCACACGCTTTTCAGATTTGCGTTATCCGCGTTAATTCGCGGCTGCGATTTATTCACGGCTAAGATCATGAACAAGGTTCGCATCGGACCGGCCGGGTGGTCATACAAGGACTGGGAGGGAGTTGTCTATCCACAGAAGCCCGGCCCAAAATTCGATCCGCTGACTTACCTTTCCAGGTTCTTCGACACAATTGAGATTAACAGCAGCTTCTACCGTCCTCCTGCGGCCACGAGCGCAAAGGCCTGGGCAAGACGCGTTGCTAACAATCCCGCTTTCAAGTTCACCGCAAAACTGCACCGTGTGTTTACGCACGAGCGCGGCAAAGCGACCAGTGATGACGAGAAAACGTTTCGCAAGGGGATCGATCCGCTAGCTGAGGCGGGGAAGTTTGGCGCTTTGTTGCTGCAGTTTCCCTGGTCGTTCAAGAACACAGAGGAGGAGCGGGCCTATATGTTAAAGCTTGTCAGTCGTTTCAAGGATTATCCGCTGATAATCGAGGTCCGTCATGCTTCCTGGAACAATCCGGCCATCTACGAAGAGCTTGAAACACGTGAAGTAGGCATTTGCAACATCGACCAGCCCATTTTTAAGAAGTCAATTAGACCGTCGGCTCTGACTACTTCGCCGTTAGCCTATGTTCGCCTGCATGGCCGGAACTATCAGAATTGGTTTAGGGAGGAGGCTGTTAGAGACGAACGCTACAATTACCTCTACTCGGCGGACGAACTCGAGCCCTGGATTGTCAGAGTTAAAGAGGTCGCAAAGCAGTCTAAAGAGACTTACGTAATCACCAACAATCACTTCCTGGGGAAAGCCGTGGTGAATGCACTGGAAATCAAATCAACACTGGAGGAACGGCGAGTTCCGGCTCCGCTTCCTTTGTTCGAAAAGTATCCCCGGCTAGCCGATTCCGCCACTCCCGAACCGCCTCCGCCCGATTCCAGCGCACCAACGTTGTTCAGTTAGGAGCAGCCACTCACCCCCAGCAGCAGCCGCTCAACCACAGAACCATTTGCGGTAGCCAATGGATCCCACCACTCACCCCCAGCAGCAGCCGCTCAACTGCGCGGCCAGGACTCAACATACTTTTGGCGATTAACATTCATGACTTACAATGTCTCGCCGACATCAAAACCTCACATAAAGGAACAACAAATGTCTCAACCTCACTTTGAGTCACAACACTATCGAATTCCTCTACCTAATTACGGAGTGGCTCCTGTTGGGCTGAGTGCCGCGATCCATTGGCTACCGCAAATGGTTCTGTGGGTGGCTCCGGCTGGGCCTGAGTGACGGGATCCATAGCCAAACCTGCTTTCAGGAAATCATCTGAGCAAAGGAAACGGGTAAGCCGTCCGGATCAATGCAAACGGCGAGCTTTATTCCCTCACCTTCTCTCTGCGTCGGCGGCATCACAAAGTTAATGCCCTTGGCTTTTAACTCTTCGTAGGTCTTGTCAACGTCGTCAACATTGAACCCGATCGAGCAAGTTCCAGCGTCCTTGTCAGCGGAGCCGCCCTTGGCCTGTTGGGGAATGCCACCTCCGTGCAAAGCCAGTGTGGTCGTTCCAGTAAGAAACTCGGTCCAGTCCGGTGACTGAAACTTTAGTGGAATTCCCAGTTTGTCGCGATAAAACTCAATCGAACGCGCCATATCGGAGACAATCACCATCGTGTAATCAATCTGCTTGAACATACTGCGTAGCCTCCTGTATCAGTTAGAAAACTGAGCCACAGATTTCCACTGATAAACATTGATCGAACTTGTTACAGCACAGACATTGAGGGAGCACTCTTTCAGATTCGTCTGATCTGTGTTTATCCGTGGCTTTACTTCTTTCTGTTTTTGCCGGTGCCCATGGCAACCAGAACGTCAAACTCGTCCTTGGTTAGCGGCATCACCGAAAGTTGCGACTGTCTGATCAAAGGAAGCCCACTCAGACGCTTGTCATATCGAATTGCGGGGAGTGGCACCGGCTTCGGAAAGGCCTTGACCGGCTTCAGATCAATGGCAACCCATCGAGGATCGTCTGCGGTCGGATCCGGGTAAGCGCCTTTTACAACCTCGGCGATGCCTACCACGGCTTTGTCCTTACCTGAGTGGTAGAACAGCACCCTATCTCCTGCCTGCATTTCGCGCAAGTTATTACGGGCCTGATAGTTTCTTACGCCAGTCCAGTCAGTTTTTCCGTCGTCGACGAAATTATCCCAGGAGTAAGTTTCCGGTTCTTGCTTCACCATCCAGTGCTTGTTTTTTGTGGTCTTCTTCATTTTGGCACCTGCGGCAATTCTTGCCATGCTTACAAATTCCAGCCTAGAATGTTTGACTCAATCCATTACATCCAACCGAAAACTGGAGAGGATTCATGCCTAAAGAAGGAAGCGTAGCTCCTTTATTTACAACGACCGACGCTAATGGACAGACGGTGAGTCTCAAGGATCTTTGCGGCCAAAAAGTGGTGTTGTATTTTTATCCCAAGGATGACACTCCCGGCTGCGCAAAAGAAGCTTGTTCCTTCCGGGATGCATTTTCCCAGTTTAAGAAGCGCGGCATCGAGATTCTGGGCGTATCTCCCGATAACCAGGAGTCTCACAAGAAGTTTACCGCCAAGTACAAGTTGCCCTTCACGTTACTGGCTGACACGGATCACGCCATTGCAGACGCTTACGGCACTTACGGCGAGAAGAAGTTTATGGGTCGAACGTACATGGGCGTGAAACGAACCACTTTTCTAATCGATGAGAAGGGCAAGATCAAGAAGATTTTCGAGAAGGTCAAACCGGAGGAGCACGCTCGAGAGGTTCTCGACGCTTTGAAGGATTAAACACGGCGAGGATCTCCAGTGTTAGGCTGCCACCCAACCGCCAATTTTCTCAGGCTCGCCTTCGGGTTTCTCGCCTTCGGGTTTCTTGCCAGGCATTAATCCCTCCAAAGCACTGAACGAACTTGGTATGTCTGGCTTCCGCCTCGGAATCTTCGGTCCGCCTGTAGCTGGCGAAAAAGCCATCTCCGGGGATCCATTTATGAAATACATCCGCGTGTTATCGATAACTTCGGTACGGATTTCATGAGTCCACAAAAGGAGATTCGCCAGCGCGTCACCTATCTCATCTTTCCCGAGCTTCGTCTCCAGGGCGATTTCTTTTTGAGTCCGAGCATTTTTCTTAATCGCCTCCCGCACACGCTCGATGGGTGACAACTTGCTGACTACTCTGGTGACATGTTGAGCGGCAGCGTGCGACTCGCTGCCTGCCAGTGACATGTCGTTGGATTCCAAAGCCTGCAGAGTCACATATCGCTGGCGCGCGGACTTGTATTCCCGCAAGGCTTGCCGGCTATCTGTCACTTTCTTGCGTATGCAGCTCTTGCAGTAAAGGTTTCGCCCGTCCTTGCGTGCCCGGCAAATCCCAAACTCAGACAACGATAACGCTTGATTACAATGGGGGCAGTCTTTCGTCTCAAGACTGAGGTTTGATTCTGCTTTCATTTCAGCGCTCCACCAACAAACTGGGACACCTCGCTTGCGAGTTTCGCTGAAGGAGAACACGTCACCACCGGCCAGTGGGCTGGGAGAGTCCACTTCCGTCTCTGCGGATCGCGGTGAAGTCATTGGTTGACGAAGGAAACCCGGGGGGCCAGGTCGATTCGCCTAAGATTGCCAGCGCAACTTCATTTCACTGAAGTGCTCATCACTAACCTTGGAGTCAGTTGTTGTGTGGCAGGTTTATTTCGGGGGCTGTGCGAGAGATATTTATAAGAGCTAGTAACCCACCAACACATCCAAAACCAAGTGTCGACTTCAACTTTTTCTTCTGGCAATCATTCCCTTTCAGCGAGGGAGTCGCATTATAGTCATCGACCAAATTTTTGCAACTAGTATTTCGCGCTGAGGTGGTCCACGATGCGCGAATGTAAATCCGATCCGATTTACGACTCGTAGCTCTCTGATCGCGAATGCAAACAACTCTCTTGCGAGAGGATAGATGATCACGCACCTAGTGATCTCAACACTGCAATCGATCGGTTTCGAAAAAAGATTTCTTTGCCACCTTATGAATTCCGAACAAAATTGGATTTCTTGATTTAGCCTACAAACCGTTCGCCGTCCGTTTGACACAACACGTTCCACTCACCTCGGCGTGGTCCCACTATTAGTAGGATTTGAATCCGGAGACTGTCTTGGCAGTGAGCAGGAATCAGATCGATCAAGAACATTCGATGAGGAAAAAGTTTTTGCGGCGCAACTATTCCAGAAAAGTATGGATACATTTCCTTGCAACTATTTGGTGAGCAACGGGCAGCAAAATGTTTTTGAGATCGAAAGACTTGCGACCACGCTGCACGCGTGTGCAAAGTGCTATAAGTCATCACCTGGAACAACCTTGCAACAAGTGACAATTCGATTTGCACCATGTTTTGCACAGAACCTGTGGAAATGTCCTTGAAGTGTTTCTTGCTTAGGTTATTATCGCCGGCCTCGGTCTTTCAACCGGTACACAAATTTGAGCCCCGACCAGATATCATTCACTGCGCAGATTTTGACGTCAACCAGACCCGCTTCCAAACCGATTCGCTGAACATTAGTGAAGGAAAGATCCGTGGCTACGCCTGAACTCTTCTTGGGCCAGGCTACCCACAGCATTCCGTTTGCCACGAGATTCGCCGCCAATAGTACAAACTTTCTCCGCAACTCCGCTTCAGAATCGACAAACAGAAGAATCACATCGACAGAGTCCGTCACACACGGTGCAAACTTCGCTTTATCTGGTAGGCTGCCTAACTCTTTCTGAAATCCTTTTGGTGAGTTTACTAACGCAACACGGAAGCTTTCCTTGATCCCCAGCTTCTTGATGAGCGGTGTTCCTGAATAACCGGCCATATCTTCCTCCAGGTCGCACAGGGTTTTTCCGGATTTCAGACAGCGGACATGAAAGTCAGCGCCCGGACCGGCGCGCATTTTTCAAACCTGATACTAGTTTGTTGTTTACTTCGCGAAGCACACGCGGCGCCAGTTCGTGCTCATGTTCAGCCAGAAACTCGCGCACTGATTCAGGATCGCGCTTAGCCAGTTCACGTAGCGCCCAGGAAAGAGCTTTCACCACCATGTCATCGCGATCCTTAACAAGCATCGAGCAAACATCCACTGTGCGTGAGCGGTCGCCGGTGCCACCGCGGGCCTTCGAATTCAATGGCACAGTGCTAACCAGAGCGGCTCGACGCCACCAGCGATCCCTGGAACGCGCCCAGCGCCTGATCGAGGCATCGGAAACCTGTCGCTCGCGCCATGCAGGCCCTGCCAGGTAACAGGCAAACGTATCAACTGCCCCCCAGCTATCGAGGCCTTGACCCAAATCCTGCAACGATCTGGCGTTTAAGCTACCAAAGGCTGAATTGTGGTGCTGAACCAGTTCATACGCCACAAATCGCGAGATCACTGCTCGCCGCCGCGTTAGTCTCAATGCTAAACGGACAACCAGTTCAGGTGGCGCTTTTGCAAGCCGCCGGGAAAACTCTCGTCGAACTTCTCTAATCGCGTCAGTCTTCTGATCGGCGAGCGCGGAAAGGCGTGCAACGACTTCAGCTTCCAAGTCCCTAATCTGTTTACTGTCGACCTTGCTCAATTTTTTGGGGGGTCTTGGCTACCAGAGTTTCAGCAGCTTCCACCATGAGAAACCGAAGATTACCCAAATAGGAATATTGACCAGCGAAGCCAGCAATCCCAGCAACCACCATCTCCGTTGCGTAACATAACCCGCCCCAAAGTAGATTGGCGCCGGGGTTGTGCCATAGTGCGTCAGTGACGCGTCAAGATTGGAAAAGTAGGCGAGGGACAGCACCGCCAGATAAGGAGGCGCTCCCGCTGCCAGAATCACGGTCAGAAACGGAATATACATGGCTGTCGCGTGGGCGGTAATGCTTGCAAATCCATAATGGGCGTAAAAGTAGACGAGCAATAACACGGCAAGCGCCGCCCACCATTTCCAACCCGATGTAAACCCGGCTGCTGTTTCTGCAAATCGCTTGGTAATTCCGGTTTCCCCTAACGCCTCAGCCATGCGCACCAAGCCGCCGTACCAAATGAAAACGTCCCACGCGCCACGCTCGCTAATTACGTCTTCCCAACTCAACACCCCACTCAGCAACAGAACGCAAATGCCGACCAGGGCCACAACTGCATAATTTATCCCGTGAAAGACAGTTGTCATCCATAAGCCAGCTACCAGGGTGAAAACGATGAGCATCATCTTCTCGCCCCGGGCCATCCTTCCCATCCGCTTCAGTTCTAAAGACGCGAGTTCAACGGCAGCCGGAGTGTGCTTAACCTCGGGCGGGAAGATTCGGTACAGAAGCAGCGGCACAGCGATCAGGGACAACACGCCGGGCACAACGGCCCCGAGTGCCCACTGTGAATAGGTCAGTTCAATTCCCGTGACCTCTTGCGCAAACTTCGCAATCAGGACATTTGAAGCCTGACCAGTCAGGAACATTGCGCAGATAATGACATCACACTGGTACAACAGCGGCATCAGGAAGGCCCCAAGCCGGCCCGCTGTGGCTCCGGGCTTGGATTCATAAGCCTCGGCAAGGCTCTTCGCTACCGGGAAGATTATCCCTCCTGACCGTGCGGCGTTGGACGGGATGATCATCGCCAGAAGCATGTCTGTGGAAACGAGGGCGTAACCAAGTCCCAGCGAATGGCGTCCTATAGCTCGAATGAACAGAAAAGCAATGCGCCTTCCCAGTCCCGTCTTAATCATCCCTCGCGACATGAAAAAGGCCGCTAGTACCAGCCAAACAATTGGATCGGCATATCCTGATAAAGCGTCGCGGACAGGCAGAACACCGGTCAGCGCGATTGCAGATACTCCCAGGAGCACAATCGCGCCGCCCGGCACCGGGCGGACGATTGAACCGGTAATCGTGGCCACGAAAATTGCGAGTAGACGCCAGGAGTTAGGTGTGATCCCTTCCGGCGTCGGAATCACGAGAACCGAGAGTCCGGCCAGCAGGACGATTCCCCATCTGACCAACTGGCTTCCGATTTTCGAGTGAGTTTCCTCAGGCTCGGCAGTTTCTGGCGTACCGCCGTCCGGTGCTGGGGGCACATCTTCGTCCATCAAGCGGTCCTTCCGGCCTTCAGAATCGAGTGGGAAAGCTTTCGGGAATATTATTATGTTGCTTTTACTTACTCAAGCTTGGGTGCTGGATCCAGATTGCACTAGCCAATAATCGACAATTCAACCCGGCAGAGTGGCCCAACCCACAGAACCATTTGCGGTAGCCAATGGATCCGCATTCAACGCCAGCCAAAAGGCTCAACCACAGAACCATTTGCAGTAGCCAATGGATCCTAGCATTCAACTTCAGCAGAAGCGCTCAACCACAGAACCATTTGCGTGGCCAATGGATCCTAGCATTCAACTTCAGCAGAAGCGCTCAACCCAGAACCATTTGCGTGGCCAATGGACCCCAAAATTCATCCCCGGCAGAGGTTACAGAACCCTCCGAGGCATTTGGGCTACCTAAGTCTGGGTGTTGGCCCCGCTGATGTTGGGATCCATTGGCTATCGTTGGCTCTACGTATTGAGAGGTCTAACTGATGTTGAATGCTGGGATCCATTGGCTACCGCAAATGGTTCTGTGGGTTGAGTGGCTTCTTGACATACCATCGTTGACACGGACAAAACCCTTAGACATGCTGCCCTCGTAAGTAATCAGGGGCAACCTGAAACGAGCACGAAGGTTCGAACTGAAAATGCCAATCAAGAAGCCGGACGACATCAAAGCTAGCGAAATAACAGATAAGCAGGTCTATTTGAACCGGCGCTTGTTTATGCGAGGGGCGGCGCTGGCCGCAACCACAGTTGCGACGGGACTGCTCTATCACAAGCTAAATCCGCCACCCGCCGAAACGCCTAAAGGTGAAAAGCTGGCAGACTTTGCGAAACCCACGTCAGACGAAGCTCTTAGTGATGGGTTTACGGTCAACGAAAAGCTCACACCACTCGAAGACATAACCAACTACAACAACTTCTACGAGTTTTCTACCGACAAAGGCTCTGTCGCCTCGGAATCGAAGGGGTTTGTAACCAAACCCTGGACCGTTTCCGTCGAGGGCTTGGTCAACAAGCCACGAACCTTTGACCTGGACGAGTTGCTGAGTTTCCCCCTCGAAGAACGCGTCTATCGGCTTCGGTGTGTGGAAGGCTGGTCGATGGTTATCCCCTGGATTGGCTTTCCACTGGCTAAGCTCCTGGAAAGGGTCGAACCAACCGAACAAGCAAGATACGTGGCGTTTCAAACACTTTATGATCCGAAACGCATGCCTAATCAGCGAACTGGTGTACTTGATTGGCCCTACGTTGAAGGATTGCGGATTGACGAGGCAAAGCATCCGCTGACCATCCTCGCCACCGGCCTCTATGGTGAAACCCTGCCTTCGCAGGACGGAGCACCCATCCGTTTGGTTGTCCCATGGAAATACGGATTCAAGAGCATCAAATCTATTGTCAAAATCCAACTGGTCGCAGATGAGCCTCCCACGACTTGGAACATTCAAGCTCCAAGCGAGTACGGGTTCTATTCGAACGTCAATCCGAATGTGCCTCATCCGCGCTGGAGCCAGGCGAGGGAGCGTCGCATTGGAGAATTCAGAATGCGAGAGACGCTTATGTTCAATGGCTACGCTGAGCAGGTTGCGCATCTATATGCCGGTATGGACTTAAAGCGGTATTTCTAACCTTGGAGCGCGGGGCATCTTGCCCGCAGTCTTAAGTACTGGCCTGGCACGGCCGTCGAGCCCTCTGGGCTCGAATGCGGGCAAGATGCCCGCGCTCCAGGCTAAACGACATGAAAGATACTCGATTTTCAAAACTCCTTCTCTTTATCAATGGGCTGGTGCCGCTTGTTCTACTCCTGTGGGATGTCTACCGCAAACAAGTGGGCGCTAACCCGCTCGAGTTTGTTACCCGCACCACGGGCATGCTCACATTAGTTTTTCTGATGATTACCCTGGCCCTAACGCCTGTCCGAAAGATTACGGGACTAAACTGGATCGTAAAGTTTCGGCGAATGGTCGGTCTTTACGCCTTTTTCTACGGCACTCTTCACCTGTTTACCTATCTCTGGTTCGATCGTTTCTTCAACCTGCGCAGCATAGCCGGAGACGTCGCTCAGCGGCCCTTCATTGCAATCGGCATGACTGCTTTCATCCTGATGGTGCCCCTGGCCATGACCTCAACCAACAAAATGGTTAAACGACTGGGCGGCAAACGTTGGGCGATGCTGCACAAACTGGTTTATGTTGCCGGCGCTGGGGGCGTCATTCACTTCTGGATGCTGGTGAAATCAGATAAGCGCTTGCCGTTAACATTCGGTTTCATTCTCTTGCTTCTGCTTGGGCATCGTTTGTTCCTCAAGTTCTACCCCCCAGAAAATCAAGCGCCGCAGACGTCGTTCATCCCGCGCGACTGACGCTTCTTCGCTCAGCGCACTGCTGGGATCGCAGGCGTCCCGCCTGCAATGAGCGCCCCCGGCGCGAAACAACAATCACTCAGCTAGGGCCAGTCGGCAGGCGGGACGCCTGCGCTCCCAGCATGCGATTAATTCTGGTCAGCGAGCCAAATTCAGGCTTAGAATCTGCCTGGAACAAAGTCGGAGAAACAATGATAGATTCGATCAGTCGCTTCACGACCCGAGTCGAGAACTATGCGAAGTTTCGGCCCACTTATCCGCCCATCATCCTAGACTTGCTTAAAGCCGACTGCGGATTTACCGAGGCTTCACTGGTCGCCGACGTGGGATCGGGCACCGGAATACTCTCCGAGATGCTTCTCAAGAACGGCAACACAGTATTTTGTGTTGAACCGAACGCCCAGATGCGGAACTCGGCTGAGAACCTGCTTGGTAACTACCTGCAATTTAAGAGCATTGATGGAGCCGCCGAAGCAACAACTCTTGACTCACACAGTATTGATATCGTTACTGCCGCTCAGGCGTTCCACTGGTTTGACCAAACACGCGCTCGAGTGGAATTCGCTCGAATTCTGAAGCCGAAAGGGTGGGTGGCTCTGATTTGGAACGAACGCCGCCTGGATTCGACTCCATTCTTGCGCTCCTTCGAGCAACTACTGCTGCAATACGGGACCGACTACCAGAAAGTCAGACATGAGAAGGTAACGGGGCAGATTGCTGATTTTTTTGCTCCCCAAGGGTTCCGGCGGGAATCATTCGAAAATATTCAGACCCTCGACTTCGACAACCTGATGGGCCGTGTGCTCTCCGCTTCATATACACCTGAGCCCGACCATCCAAGTTTCGAACCAATGATCGCATCATTGCGTGAGGTTTTCGAGAAACATCAGCAGCGCGGGACTATAGCCTTTGAATACGACACGAGAGTTTACTACGGTCAGCTATCGACCACCTGAGGAGATATTAGCCGCGGATTAACGCGGATAGTGCGAATCTGAAAAAGCGTGATTGGGAAGCAGCAAGCCAAAGCTGGAAACCGTTTAATCCTTAGTGCTCCCGGTCTGATCCGAGTTCATCCGCGCAAATCCGCGGCTCATTCCGATAAACTGGCTGCAATAAGCTAAGATAAGCTTGTCGAGGGGTTTCGACAAATTGTATCTTAACCGACCATGAGTCTCGCGAAAGCTGCCCAGCGGTGCGTTGAAAGCCTTGAGCATGAACTGCAGCGAGTTAAGTACTCACTTCGGCGGCAGGGGTTTTCCTATTCCAGCGAAGAGCGAATCCTTAGGAAGTATATTGCGGAATTGCTGCCGCGGGAGCACTCCCGGACTGTTGTCGACATAGGAGCCGGTAACGGCGTTCGGTGGTCCAATACCTATTCACTTTTCCAAAAGGGTTGGAAGGGCGTAGGAATCGAGGCTGACGGTGAGAAGTTCACTCGACTGGTGCGCGCGTACAAGAACCTTCCCCAGGCTCATGCATGTCATTCCACTGCAGATCCGGATAACATTGTTCCCCTTCTGAAATCCTTGGGCGTCGAAAGCGGTTTCAGTGTGCTGAGCCTCGACATTGACGGCAACGACTACTGGGTGCTGAAAGCGGTACTTTCGGAATTTCGCCCGGCGTTGATAGTTACAGAGATCAACGAAAAGATACCGCCTCCTCTGAGGTTTTTGTGCAAGTACACCCCAGACTCTCACTTGCGACATCACTTTTACGGTTACTCAATAGCCGTGCTCGAGGACCTTTGTGAGGAATATGATTACGGTCTGTTGGAATTGGAATACAACAATGCATTCGTAGCTCCCAGGGAAATGGCGCAGGCCCATTTTGTGGATGCTGAATCGGCATACGCCCGAGGGTATCGGGACCGGCCGGATCGAAAAGAGAGATTTGCCTCAAATCTCGATATGGAGTCCCTGCATTCACTGGGCCCCGATCAAGGAATTAAGTTTTTGCGGGATTTCTATGCAAAGGAGTTAGGTAAGTACTATTTGGCCGCTGACAGAGAGTCGCTTGCAAAACAGTTAGAGGGGAAAAATGGATAAAGGGAAACGCAGGGACGAGCGTGTGCCAACAAATTTGCCCGCAAAGTGGGATGGTTTATCCGGCGGACATGAAGCACGCATTGAAGATATCAGTCTCGGTGGATGCTTCGTCAATACAACGGGTCGAGTGGATATTGGCGAAGTAGTAGTGCTGCAGGTAAAGCTTCCATCCGGCGAATGGTTGACGCTTCGCGGCGAAGCCACGTTTTCTCAAGAGGGCGTTGGCTTCGGTCTTAACTTCAGTTTTATTACGGATGAGGAGGAGTACGCCCTGCGGGAGCTGATATTGAATCGTAGTTCTTAGTGAATGGCCCGAGTTTCAATGATCGCCATGGCGTGGGCCAGTTCAGCGCGTGCCAAGCCGGCCTGGGGACGAAAGAACGTATCGGGGGCTGCAGTAATCCTCGGGCATTGCCACCGAAACGTAACCCAATGCTCGCAATCAGGTGCTGAAGGAAACTCTTTAGCTCCCCCTCCGGCGCATCGACTTCGTACCAGTTGACCGCTGACGAGCTTTGCCTCAAAAGTCCTGCGGACGCCATCTGGATGGTATCGCAGCACAAGTTCGTAGTAATCAGTCAACGCACAGAACCGCTTGCGGTAGCCAGCGGAGGCTAAGTTCAATCAACGCATCGTAGATGGTTTTGTGCGAACAAATGGTCAATTGATTGACGTTAACCATTAATCTTGAGCTTAGCATCCGCTGGCTACCGCAAGCGGTTCTGAGCGTTGCGCTGCTCCTCATTTCTTGAACCTTGTCATTGGCAGCCCAAAGATGCTGCTGGGTCCAATGACTTTTGGGGCAAAGCCC
>CAZVHN010000377.1:0-1757 GCA_964626895.1 uncultured Chloracidobacterium sp.
CATGCAACCTCTGTAATCGGAGCCACATCACTTCAGTCAACACCACGGCCTTCCGGTTGGTCAGTGCAGTTTCCGGCGGACCGGGCGTCAACCTCGTTCCTGATGCGAATTTTGGCACAGACTCCGCGACAGGCAACTCGATCTTCCGCGAACGTCAGGTGCAGTTTGCTGTGCGCTTCAACTTCTAACTTAAGAGGATTGATAGCGGAAAAGTTGGCCGGGTGGGCTTTAGCAAAAGCCCACCCGGTTTGTTTTTTCAGGAGCGGTTTAGGACAGATCAAGTTTGGCTCTTTGATTGTTCCAAGTTAACGCACTCCCGAGTTCCTTAAGCATACAGCCACACGCTCCTCAACCTTCACGTCATATACCATTCCGTTGATCCATCAGTAGCGAATTCCAAAGTCGCGACAGGTCCTTGTTTTTCTTGCGTGCTGGATCAGCTATTCTGCGCGGACGTGCTGAGCACCAACATCCTCGAGCAAGTCTTCGAGACTCACTCCTGTTTGGCTTCCATACGCGACTGAGCGACTGATTCACGAGAAGACTAAGCTACCCTGAATGTTGTAATGTGATTGCTTTCGGGCTTGCCGTCACAATTGTAGGGGTGTCCCTCCGTGGGCACCCCTCGCCCTAGAGACGACGTGGGTTCTCGATGGAGGTGAGTTAGGGATCACGAGGGGCGGCCACGGAGTGCCGGCCCCTACAACTTCCGCCACGATTGGGCCAGGGATTCTACTTTGAGAATTCTACACATCAGCTCAGCGCAAGCATTTGGCGGTGGCGAGCGTTATCTTGCCGATCTGGCAAATGCGCTTGCTACCCGAGGTCATGATGTGTTCGCAGTAGTGCGGCCAGACTCTCCTTTGATTGCCGAACTAACCAGCCTGCCGGCGCAGAACCTGGTCCATCTCCCCTTGCGCAACGCGCTAGATGCAAAAAGCGCGGGCCGGCTCGCGAGCTTTGTGCGAAAGCAGGAGATTCAACTCATACACGCACACAGGGCCCGTGATTACCCACTAGCAGCCTACGCAGGTAGGCGAAATCCGGAGGCGCAGCTTGTCATTACTCGCCACGTTCTGTTTCCGCTAAACCGTTTGCATCGATTTACTCTCTCCCGCGTGGCCCGAGTCGTGGCCGTATCCGAGGCAGTCGGCCGCCAACTCTGCATGCAGAAAATAGTGCCGTGGGAGCGAGTCACCGTGGTTCACAACGGAATTGACATCGCACGCTTTGAGACCGCGATGCGAGACTTCGATCGGGAACAGTTTTGCCGTCGCTGGGACCTGCCGGAAAAAAGCAGGCTGGTGGGAAGTGTCGGATCGCTCAACCCACTGAAGGGCCACGACGATTTTCTCCAGGCTGCCGCTCGGGTTGCGGACATTTTCCCCGCCGCGTATTTCATCGTTGCCGGTGTGGACGTCACTGCGGGGCAAACAAATCGGGCCAATCTGGAACGCCTGTCACGAAAACTCAAACTGGAGTCCAAAGTTCGCTTTATCGGGAAGATGGACGACGTTGCGCCCCTGTTTTGCGCTTTGGACATATCCGTTTCAGCGTCCCACTCTGAATCATTTGGTTTAGCAATTGCCGAAGCGATGACTACCGGGACTCCAGTGGTGGCAACTGAAACTGAAGGTGCTCGGGAAATCATTCGGGACGGCGAAACGGGTTTGCTTGTGAGGGTTCGGGATGTCGGAGCATTGGCGGAGGCAATCGGTGCCCTACTCAGTGACGAAGAGAGACGACAGCGAATTGGT
>CAZVHN010000378.1:0-2666 GCA_964626895.1 uncultured Chloracidobacterium sp.
CAATGGATCCCAGCACTCAGCACCAGCAGCAGCCACTCACACACAGAACCATTTGCGGTAGCCAATGGATCCCCAGCACTCAGCACCAGCCTGGGAGTTTAATCACGAGCCTGGCCGTATCGCCAACCGCACTGGTGCTGAGTGGTGGAATCCGTTGGCTACCGCAAATGGTACTGTGAGTGGCTGCTGCTGGTGCTGAGTGATGCGATCCATTGGCTACCGCAAAATGGTTCTGTGTGTTGAGTGGCTCCTGCTGGTGCTGGAGTGGTGCGATCCATTGGCTACCATAAAGGTTGAATTGTGAATCTTCCGGACATTAATGCTCAAGAAACAGAGGTGTCGGGTAATTACTCCATCTGGCATGGGGTAACCGAGAGTGATCTGGCGGATTTATCAGCAAGAACTTTCTAATTCCCAGAGAAAGGCCCTAATCAGTGAACATTACGCATCTTGAATGCGCCGCGTGCGGGCTTGAGCATGAGGCACGACGCTTGCACAACCTTTGCCGCGAATGCGGTAAGCCGCTGTTGGTCCGTTACGATCTGGAACGGGCCGGACGCAGTTTGACAAAAGAATCTCTCAGCGGGCGCAGAGCCGATATGTGGCGCTATCGCGAGGTCTTGCCGGTCGAAAGCGACGAAAATATTGTCACGCTCGGCGAAGGCTGGACGCCGCTGCTTCGTACTGCGCGTCTGGGACAGATACTGGGTCTCGGAAACCTGTACATCAAAGACGAGTCGCAGAATCCCACTCAGAGTTTCAAGGCCCGCGGCATGACTGCCGCTGTCTCAATGGCCAAAGAACTTGGGGCTCGGAAACTGGCGGTGCCTTCAGCGGGTAACGCCGCCGGGGCCCTGGCAGCTTATGCAGCGCGGGCCGGACTTGAGTGCTTCATCTTTATGCCCAGGGACACGCCGCGCGCGAACGTTGTCGAATGCGAACAAACGGGTGCGCATGTGAGCTTGATGGACGGCTTGATTACTGACTGTGGAGCGGAAGTGGGCCGGCGAAAAGAAGCGGAAGGTTGGTTTGATGTGTCCACCCTCAAGGAACCGTACCGCATCGAAGGAAAGAAGACGTTGGGTTACGAACTCGCGGAACAGCTTGGTTGGACCCTTCCCGACGTCATCATCTACCCGACCGGCGGTGGCACGGGACTGATTGGAATGTGGAAAGCGTTCGACGAGATGGAAAAGATGAGATGGATTGGGCCCGAGCGTCCCCGGATGGTCACTGTCCAGGCCACTGGTTGCGCGCCGATTGTGCGCGCGTTTGAGGAAGGGAAGCGTTTTGCGGAGGAATTTCCCAACGCTGCGACGGTAGCTTCAGGTCTACGCGTGCCGCGCGCGATTGGCGATTTTTTGATACTTGATGCCCTGCGTGAGTCAGGGGGAACGGCCATCGCCGTTACTGATGAGGAGTTGATTGCCGCAACTCACGAGATTGGCGCCGCTGAGGGCTTGTTCTGTGCTCCCGAAGGCGCCGCCTGTTTGCCTGCGTTAAGAAAGATGATTGAGACAGGACAAGTGAAACCGGAAGAACGTGTGGTCCTGTTTAATACTGGCGCCGGCGTGAAGTACCTGGAGTGCTTTTCTTGAGAAGGAGTCGACGCTCACAAGGCGGTTTCACGCAAAGGCGCAAAGGGGGCAAAGACGCAAAGGTATGAACGGTCGTAGCGATGAACCTGTTTGTAAGAGCGTTTTCTTTGCGTCTTTGCTGTCTTTGCGTCTTTGCGTGAAACCGTCTTTCGTTAGCGTCCGTGTTGAGAATTGAAAGCCATGACGATTAACCCAGCTAGACCTGGTTTGGAGGAGTACATTTCGTGAAATATCTGCTCTTGTTTGTTTTAACAACCATCCTGCTGAATTCAACCCTCGCTTTCGGACAAGGTAAGGATGCCACTGCAAGTGAAACTGAATCGTCGCGCATGGAAGAGCTTCGGCGCAGTGGCCTGGAAGCGCTTTACAATCTCGACTACGAGAAATCGCGAAAAGATTTCAGCGAGATCGCCCGGCTTTATCCAGATCATCCCGCCGGCCCACAGTTGTTGGCAGCCCGCCTTTGGGCCAAGACGCTTTATGAGTCTCGTCGTCTGCAGGCGTCACTCTACAGTTCAGAGTCGTTCTATACCAAAGGTGATGACAAAGTTGATCCGAAAATCGTCGCGGAGTTTCGCAGTCTAACGCGCGAGTCCAAGAGACTGGCAGACGCGCGGCTGAAGAAAAATCCTCGCGATATCGAAGCGCTTAACTTTCTGGCGGCGATCGCCGGGTTAAAGGCATCTTTCGAAGAAGCGGTCGAGCGCCGGCATTTCGCAGCGCTCAGGGACGGCTCCGAAGCCGTCGACCGTCATCGCGAAGTCCTAAAGCTTGATCCCACGTACGTTGATGCTGAGTTGACGATCGGACTCTATGACTACGTGTTGGGATCTCTGCCACTGCCGGTGCGGCTGCTGGCTGGAATCGCCGGCGCGCGGGGATCGAAGAAGCGCGGCCTCGCAGCCCTCGAGCGTGTGGCAAAGGAAGGACGCTGGTCGCGCGATGATGCCAAGTCGGTGTTGATTCTGCTCTACACGCGCGAGAAACGCTATAAGGATGTTCTGGCCCTTGCTCGCGAGCTGAGCGCAAAGTATCCGCGCAATTATTTGTACAGATTAGAGGCGGCTG
>CAZVHN010000379.1:0-4083 GCA_964626895.1 uncultured Chloracidobacterium sp.
AAAAATGACAAATGAGAAATGATCACATCTGAGGCCTCGTCCTGCCGACTGCTCCTACCCCCCCCCTACATTTGCGGTACCGGCCGAGTCACCAAAGCCGGTAACGGTGTAAGCACTCTGCTAGCCGGCACGCAAAGTACAGGGCAGGGCGCGTTGCGGACTACTCGTTCAATCTCGGAGCCCAGAACCGGGGTCCCACCCAAAAGCGACGCGTGTACGTTGGTTCCAATGACGATCAGGTCTACATCCTTCTCCGCTGCCAATCGCACAATCTCTGCATACGGTCGTCCCTCCGCAATATGCGTGATGGCCCGAGCGCCATCTTCCCGCGCCAGCTGGGCCATACGCTCCTGCACGTAACTGCGTAAACGAGTGAGCGCCGTTAATCCACCTTCCGGAAACATCACCGACACCTGCTCAAAGTAGTCGCCGATAGCATAAACCGCGTGCAGCTCGGCTCCAGTTTGACTCGCCAGCTGAGTTGCTACCTGCGAGGCCGCGCTTGATGAGGGACGGAAGTTTGTGGCGAGCAAAACTCGATTGAGACGCACTTCGGTGCGGCTGCCGCGATACTCAACAAAATCATGCTGCGGCGGGCGAATGGTGAGCACCGGGCAAGGCGCCTCCGCAATGATCTCCTCAGCGGTGGACCCCCAGAGCGCGCGCGTCAGTCCCTTGCGACCGTGTGTCACTACCGTCACCAGGTCGATTTCGTATTCTCGCACCGCGCGCGCAATTTCCGGCGCCGGCTCTCCGGCCACAATCACGGGCTCGGCTTCCAAGCCGGCAAAGAGAGGATCCGCGAGCAAGTCTCCAACCTCGGTGCGCAATTGCACCAGCCAACCATTCTCCTGTTCTTCCAGGACACGTTCGGGCAAGGTCAGGAGATTCAGCGGCACTTGGGCGCTCTGTACGCTGAAAAGCACAACTCGGCCACCGCCGCTGCGCGCAAATGCCGCGGCATATTTCAACGCGGCACGAGCGTGCGGCGTAAAGTCCGTGGGGAAGAGAATGTTTCTGAAAGGAAACATGATTCGATTCGTTGTCAGTAGTTCGTGATCAGTGAAGCGATTCTTCACATCTCTTGGGCTAACGTGCCGGAGTCTAACAAGAAAACAGAGGGGCAGGCAAAACGCAGATGAACCTGGCCCAGAGCGGTAGCGACTGTGTGAAAAATCAAACGTAGACTCTAACGCACGGCTAGCGGGGGTAAACCACCCTTCCCAACCTGCGAGATCGCGGGCCGTGAGTGGTGCTATTCGACTAGCGCTAATTTGCAGGTCGGGAAGGGTGGTTTACCCCCGCTCGACTCTACCGACTTTCAAGATTCGAGTTTTACTCACTCGCTATGGCTTTTTTTCTGCTTTCCGTGCCAAACTCCGCAAGCAATTCCTTCAGCAAGAACGGTAACAGCAAGCCAGAAGACCTATCTCGTTCGATTTAGGAGGCGACACCGTTGCTACAAGGACTCTTTCGCACAAAAAATCTCGACGACATTCTGGCCTCAATCTACTATCTGGCAGCCGACACGTGGTGGCGTTTTATCGGCTGGTTGGTACTAGGCCTTTCCCTCTACCTGGCTTACGGCTATACCCGCAGCGCCATCGGCATGAGGCTGGGACGACCGAGTAGGACGCCACCAACACTCAAGCTTGCAGCTCTCGGGTTCTTCGCGCTTGCGGTTGGTCTGTTTACGGTGCCGCACGACATAGGCTTTCTGGGCGTCTTCAACGCGGCGTTCTCGGCCAGTGATCCAAATCACGGCCGCGCGCTGGTTGGCGTAATACTAATCGTCGCCGGCCTCATTCTTGGCGCCGTCGGATCGGTGAAGGTCGCGACCACAGCGCAACCGACTGAAAATAGGAAGTGAAACCCAACTGAAACCGCGCAAGCCACAGAACCATTTGCGGTAGCCAATGGAACGAACACTCAACCCAACTGATACCGCGCAACATAGAATCTCCGTGGCTATTCACTCGAGGGTTTTTAAAAGTTCCGCACGGTCGATGAAAACCATTTACTGCTGGGTGCTCCGAATGCTAACAACTACTGCCTGAGTAGTAGTTCATGGATTTTCAGTTGTGTTGAGTGTTCGTTCCATTGGCTACCGCAAACGGTCCTGTGCCTTGCGCGGTTTCAGTTGCGTTGAGTGTTCGTTCCATTGGCTACCGCAAACGGTCCTGTGGCTTGCGCGGTTTCAGTTGCGTTGAGTATTCGTTCCATTGGCTACCGCAAATGATTCGTGTTGATTCGGGGCATCGTTTCTGTTCATTCACAAGTTTGCGTTGATCAATCACACTCGTATGGAAGGCTCTCCAAAGTGACCCTGACGCTTCTGGCGCTCGGATTTCTAGTCCTGCTTGTGGCCGCCTACCGGCTTTACGGAGGGTGGGTAGCAAGACAGTTTCAACTCGACGATGCGCGCCCAACTCCTGCTCATCAGGTGAATGACGGCGTTGACTTCGTTCCCACCAGACCTTTCTACCTCTTCGGGCAACATTTTTCTGCTATCGCCGCTGCCGGACCGATTGCCGGACCTATTCTCGCCTGCCAGGCGTTCGGATGGCTTCCCTGTCTTCTCTGGATTGGATTGGGCGTAGTGCTGATAGGCGCCGTGCATGACTTCGCCAGCCTTGCCGCTTCGGTGCGCCACGGCGCAACTTCCATCGCAGAGATTACTCGCGAACACCTGGGCGGCGGCGCCGGCCGGGCAATGATGGGTTTCATCTGGATCGCGCTGCTCTATGTCATCGTTGCTTTCGCGGACATCACCGCCGGAACGTTCAGGGGTGGCTCGGAAGAGTTGCAAGCCGCAACGGTGAGCTTCAATCCCGGCGGCGCGGTCGCGGCGGCGAGCGTGATGTACCTGGGGCTTTCGCTCCTGCTCGGTCTCGTGCAACGCTACCTGAATCCCCCGCTTTGGCTCGTCACGCTCATTTTCGTCCCTGCAGCATTCGCACTGTCCTGGGTTGGAACCATGACTTCAAACTGGTTTGTGCTTGATCACAAGACCTGGGGAGTTCTAATTATTCTTTATTGCGGCGTGGCCTCGATGGTTCCTGTCTGGGCCTTGCTGCAGCCGCGCGGTTATCTCGGCGGCTTCATTCTTTACTCAGCGCTCGCCCTCGGTATCGTCGGCGTATTCTTCGGCGGTTACGAAATCCTGCAACCTGCTTTCAAGGGGTTCGATATTGGCGGGATGACGGGCATGCTCTTTCCCTTCCTGTTCGTGACCATTGCCTGTGGCGCGTGTTCAGGTTTTCATGGACTCGTTTGCTCGGGCACTACTTCGAAGCAGGTTGATCGCGAGTCGCACATCCTTCGCGTCGGCTACGGCGGCATGCTGGCCGAAGGTTTTGTGGCGCTGATAGCCCTGGTGACGGTCATGATCGTCGGTCAGGAAGCCTTGCTTGGAAAGGCGCCAGGAACTATTTACGGAAACGGGATCGGACAGTTTCTCACCCTCATTATTGGCCAGGACAAACTGGCTTTCGCGATCACCTTCGGCGCGATGGCTTTCTCCACATTTGTGTTTGACACGCTGGATGTCTGCACTCGTCTAGGTCGCTACATAGTGCAGGAGCTCTTCGGTTGGAAAGGTCGACTGGGGGCCCTGGTGGGGACCTTGCTGACGATGGCGGTGCCTTTTTACTTCATAGTCTTTGCGCCGCCCAACTCCTGGTCAAAATTCTGGACGCTGTTCGGGGCTTCCAACCAGTTGCTGGCCGCATTGACACTTCTCTCAATAACAGTCTGGCTCTATCAGGCGCGACAGCGGATAGCTTTTACGCTCTTTCCAATGATCTTCGTCCTCGTGATCACGCTCTGGGCGCTCGTTTCTCTCGTCGTTGGCAACCTGCGGGTTACGAAGATCATGGCCGGGCAATTGGATATCGAATTAATCAATGCCATTGCTGCCGCAGCGCTGGTCGTGCTCGCTCTCTACCTGGCTATTGTTGCAGTCATCAAGATTCGCGGCGATCGCCAAACAGGTACTCTGGTGACAGCACACCCGGCTACGAGTTTGGAGTAATTACCAGGAGACTAGACACCACCCCGCTTCTAGTGGTGTTTTAGTGTGAA
>CAZVHN010000380.1:0-5274 GCA_964626895.1 uncultured Chloracidobacterium sp.
ACCCGGATCGGAAGCCTGAACAGTGGACAGTGGACAGTGGACAGTGAGCAGTAAGCCGCTCACTAACACCGCACATACTAATGTCATCGTCCTCTGGGTCAACATCTTCCTTTTACTACATCTGTTGCTCATCATTTGTCCTTTGCTCTCTCTCTCTAGCACTCTCTTGCTGTCCACTGCCCACTGTCCACTGTTCACTTATTCGCGTACACCTTCAAATTATCAAAATAGATTTCCGCAAGCGCGTTGCCGAAAATACCGGGCGCGCCCTGACGGTTGGGTATCGGATCAATTCGTTCGATCATCCACGCTGATGGTTCGTTCTCCGTCGCGAGCCAGGCTTTGCCTCGCGCGCGCACTTTGCCGTCAGGCAGATTCTCGACCTCGAGCTTCAAGCGGTACCACGTATCCTGCTTCCAGGCAAAAGGAATACTGACCGTGCGTGCGGTTTCGGGTTGCCAGGGCTCCAGGTGCAGCATCTGGCTGTTGCCGTAGATCGTCAGCACGTAACGCTGCGCAATCACACCCGCGTCGCCCTGTTGGCGCCGCTTTTGCGTCCCGAGAACGTCGGCTTCAACGGTGTAGTTCGCAAGGTCGGAAGGCCCAAAGTAGGCGCGCGCGCGGCTCAGGAGTGAAGAACCTTCCGTCGTCTTGACCAGCACCTTGTTGCCATTCACCTCACGCACCGTAAACTTCAAAGTGCTGTTGACCCAGAGTGGCGGAATGGTATTTATCGCGAGTACGTCAAAGTTTTCGTTCCATGGCAGCGGCGGGAAAACGCGTACCCCAGCAGTGCCTGTGACTCCGCCGACCGTAGCCTTCACCAGGCCTGCCTGGGCTATTGGATCGGTTGCGACTGAGAACTGACCATCTGCGATTGAGCCCTTCAAGTTGTCGAGAGTCCAGGAAGCGCCGGGCTCTTCACGGATGAATACTCCTCGCTCGTCAAAGAGTCGAACGTTGAACTTCACCTTGTCTCCCGGCCTGAGAATCAACTCGGTTGGTACGACCTGCACATGAGCCACCGAATTCGCGGCCGCCGACACTGGATTCACGATCAACGGGGCGCCCGGTTGCGACTTGGATTTCTTGCCGATGGCGTAGACGTTTGCGTCACTGACGAAATAAACGCGTCCGTTAGAAACTGCTGCCGATGCGATTATTGCCTCGGGCAGGGCCGGGGTGCCCAGTTGATCCTGATCCAGAATCTCGGCGCCTGTGGCAGTTGGCTTGAGAATGAAAAACTTGCCGTTCTCTGTCCCCACAAACAGTTTCCCGTCGCCCAGGACAGGCGACGCCTTCTGAATCGCACCCAGGTTTTGCAGCCACAGTTGTTTGCCACTGTTCACATCAAAAGCGGCCAGGTTTGCTCCGTTGTCCACCTGGTAAAGACGATCGCCGTCGATCACCGGGGAAGAGAAGCCGCCTTGCCAGCCATAAACGGTCCACTTGGTTTGTTCTTTCTTAATCTCGCCCCTGGATCCAGCATCGACGGCCACCATCATTCCCATCTCATTGGAATCCAGGTTCTCTTCACTATGTGTCAGGATCGCGGTCGTGCCGTGGACCACCACAGCGGTATTAAGCCCGCGTTTGCTGATCTCGTATTTCCAAACTGGCTCACCCGTTTGCGGCTTGATGGCGTGGACCACACCATCGCTCGCACCCTGAATGAGCAAGCGTGTACCGTTAATGTTAGCGATGATGGGCGCTGCATAGGTGGTGTCGTAAGGTCGCCCGCCGGGGGCGCTGATCCAGACCGTGTCTCCGGTTTTCTTGTCGAACGCCATGAAGCGGTGCGCGCCGCGCCCGTGTAGTCCCCACTGGAAGGTTACGCCGCTGACGATCACCAGATCGCCATCAATGATTGGAGAGACCGTGCGGCCTCCGTGTGTCGTGAGCAATCCGAAGTCTTCGCCCAGCGATCGCTGCCACAAAACTTTTCCGTCTCGAGTCAACCCTATTAGATTTCCGCCGCCGCCTAAGACGTAGACACTTCCCGTGACCGGATCACCAACCGGTGAAGCCCAACCGAGCCGGTGTGGCGGCACGTCGCTCAGGTAAACATTAAAACGATGCTCCCAAAGTAATTTTCCGGTGTCGGCATTTAGAGCAACCACACGCTCTTGCAGCGTCTCGCCCTTGCCGACCGAATTCTGGAGGAAGATTCGATCACCCATCACAATGGGCGCGGAACGTCCGCCGTAGGGAGCTTTCCAGGCAAGGTTCTCGCCTGATGGCGACCATCTAACCGGCAAATTCTTTTCCAGGGAAACACCATCGCGTGCCGGTCCGCGCCACTCGGCCCAATCGTCGGCTGTAGCAGGCACAAGCAGCAACAGAGAGAGCGACAAATACGAATAAATGGAGAGAAGGTTAGTCATTTTGGATTTCCATCATATATTGACGGACGAGGGTTGTAATCGAACGATATAAAAGAACCTGAAAGGCTGCCCGCTTGCAACCTTAAAGATGTAGAATACGTACACTTGCGTTGCAGTGATTCAGTTTTTCTTGCGCTCGACTGTCTTTACCCTCTTGAATTTACCATCTACTGATGAACTCCGAAAAGCGTGGAGGGGTTTCTAATGTTAAGACTCATAGGCCTGGTGCTGTTCGGGTTGCTGCTTACCCCGGCTGCAGTGCTCGCTCAAAATCCGAAACAGGAACTAAATGACCAGATGTGGGAGGCCGCTCGCAAAGGCGACGCGGCTGCGGTAACTGCCTTTCTTGATAAAGGTGCCGACGTCAACGCCAAGTTCCGATACGGTACGACCGCGCTTTTCAAGGCGGCGGAGCGGGGGCATATCGAGGTAGTCAAAGTTCTTCTGGCGCGAGGGGCGGACACCACCGTAAAAGACACTTTTTACCAAGCCACCGCGATGACCTGGGCTCTGGACAACGATCACGTCGAGGTTGTTCGGGTGTTGCTGGAAAAGGATGCTGCCGGTGTCAATGATGTATTGCTCACCGGTGTGCGCGAGGGAAAGGCTCCGCTCGTCGGTATTGCTCTCGCTCGCGGTGGTGCGAAGCCTGAATCGCTTACGGCGGCGCTGGCCCTGGCGATGAACGATAAAGACAAGACCGAGATCGCGGAAATGCTCAAGAAGGCCGGGGCGGTCCCTCCGATGGAAGTAGATGCGGCGACGCTTCAGTCTTACGTGGGCAGGTACAAACCGGAGCAGGGCGGCGAGCTTACATTCACACTTCAGGAGGGAAAGCTGTTCGCTATGCCAGCAGGCCAACGCCCGTTCCAGATGATGGCCCTCGACAAAACAACCTTCAGACCGATCGCCTTTGACGCCATCACGGTTATCTTCGGTTCAGAAGGCGAGAAGGTCACGAGTCTCACGCTCAAGCAAGGCCCGAACGCCACTGTGTTCAAAAAGGTCGAAGAGACGAAGCAGCCATAGTCACCAAGCAGTGACTAAGTTTAATGAGACGGGCATCCCAGTTCCGAGGTAAACAATGAAGCAAGCTACCCTTACACTTCTTTTCTTGTGTTTGATTTCTTTGCCCGCACACGCTCAGAACTGGCCACAGTTTCGTGGACCAAGCGCTACGGGAGTAGTCGAAGGGCAAAAATCTGCGGTCACCTGGAACGCAGAAAAATCGACAAACATTCGCTGGAAGACGGCCATACCCGGGCTTGCGCACTCGAGTCCCGTCGTTTGGGGCAACAAAATTTTTGTCAGCACCGCCGTAAACAGTGCGGCAAAAGATGAGACTCGCTTCGGTCTCTACGGGGACGTAGCACCCGTTAAGGACGATCCAAAACACACCTGGAAGGTTTTCGCGCTCGATAAGCAGACCGGAAAGGTTCTCTGGGAGCGAACGGCTTCTGAGGGATTGCCGAAGGTCAAGCGCCACCCCAAGTCGACTCACGCGGATTCGACGCCCGTAACCAATGGCAAGTACCTGGTCGTGCTCTTCGGATCCGAAGGACTTTACGCCTACGATCTAAACGGAAAACTCCTGTGGAAGCAGGATCTCGGCGTTCTGGATTCAGGATGGTTTTATGATGCTGATTATCAATGGGAACACGGCAGTTCGCCGGTCATCTATCGAGACCTTGTGATTGTCCAGGCCGACGTTCAAAAAGATTCATTTATCGCCGCGTACAATCTTAAAAACGGTAAGCTGGCCTGGAAGACGCCACGTGAGGAGATTTCCTCATGGGGCACACCGACGATTTACGAGGGCAAAACACGGGCCGAGCTGATAGCCAACGGCTCCAAGGCCATCCGCGGTTATGATCCGGCGACCGGTAAAGAACTATGGCGTCTTACTCCCAATTCTGAGGTCACTACTCCAACACCATTTGTCGCTCACGACCTGATCTTCGTCACTAGCGGGTATGCTCCAATTCAACCCATCTACGCAATTAAACCAGGCGCCAACGGAGACATCTCCTTAAAGGATGGCAAGGAGTCGAATGATTTCATTGCCTGGAGCAAGCAACGTGGGGGCCCTTACATGCCGACCCCGGTAGTGTACGGCGACTTGTTGTACACCTGCTCGAATCAGGGCGTTTTGACAGCATACAATGCGAAGACAGGCGAGCGCGTTTACCAGGAACGGCTCGGCGGCAAGGGCGGCGCCTTCACCGCCTCGCCAGTTGCTTCCGACGGTAAGATCTATCTCTCGAGTGAGGATGGCGACGTCTTTGTCGTCAAGGCTGGGCCGAAGTACGAGTTGTTGGCTACAAATCCCGTGGGCCAGGTGATGATGGCTACCCCGGCTATCTCCGACGGCCTGGTCATCGTTCGGGGAGTCACGCACCTTTTTGCCTTCGGCGAAACGCCCGATGCTAAGGCTAAGTCGGCGAAGGCGGGAAACTGAAGCCCCAGCTCTGCAAGCCAAGCAGGCTGCTGAAAAAGGGGTGGCCATTCTCAGGGAGGATAAGACGATCCACGAAAGCAAACGAAATGACTCGAATAGGGGCTCTTTTCGTGTCCGTTAGTGTGATTTCGTGGATCGTGTTCTTAGTTTTTCAGCGGCCTGCTGCTAGAGCCTATTGCAAAGTTTAGTGCCCGTGCCTGAAAGAACTGGTTAAGGAAATCTCATGAAAATCTTTACCCGAATGAGCGTCGCCTTTGTCATCACTCTGCTTGCGGCTGTGGTGTTTCTCAGCTCGACCATCGGTTCAACCAGCGCCGGCAATTGGCCGCAATGGCGCGGCCCGGAAGGGCAAGGCGTGTCCGGGGAGTCTGGTCTGCCTGTCGAATGGAGCGCCACTAAAAACATCAAATGGAAGACCGCGATTGCGGGGCG
>CAZVHN010000381.1:0-2160 GCA_964626895.1 uncultured Chloracidobacterium sp.
GGCCATGTCGCTCGATGCTTGGGCCCGCGAGGATTCCGAGGCGGCAAGATCTATCCCCTCTTCATGCGCAGCTCGGAGATGCTCGAGAATGGAAGCCGCGACGGATCCATCCAATTGAACTTCGCCCTGGCGATCGAGCAGGCGGGTGAGAGTTTCATTGAGTTGGCTCTGGAGTTCAGAAATCTCCTGCCTGACTCCGCCCAGGCGCCCCTCGATATAACTCTCAATCTCATGGCGCAAGCTTTCTTCCAGTTGTCCGCTGACCACAGTTTCAGTTCCTCCGTTGGTGCGTCGTTTTGGATGAACCCAGGTTCCTGGGTAAGGCCCCTAGTTATCTCTAGTCCCCGAGAGACTCGCAGGGCGGAAGGTCTCTTGAGGTGATTATGGACGTTCAAGATTCGGCGAGTCAAGAAATGGTTTGGGTGAGTACTAGTGCAGTTTCATTGTGGCACGCGCATCTTGCGCGTGATTCACGGGCGGGACGCCCGTGCCACTTTTCAAATTGCACCAGTACCTTTGGGTGAGTAGGGTAACAAAATATGACACTACCTTTGAGTGAGGGCCATTAAGTGAGGGTCATTTGACTCCCCTCGATGCCTAAGTTATAAGTCGCTCCCAGCAATCGCGGGCCAGCCCCACGACCTGACACTCATGGCACCAAACATCCTCATTGCTGACGATTACGAGGACAACCTGGAACTCCTGCGCCTCTTGCTGGTCGCTGCCGATTATCAGGTGATCGAAGCAAGAAACGGAGCAGAATGTTTGGAGCTGGCGAGGCAGATGCGACCGGACCTGATTTTGGCCGATCTATCGATGCCCGTCCTCGATGGCTGGGAAATGTTTCGAGCGTTGAGAGCTGATGAACTTACGGCTTCAATACTTTGCATAGCCGTAACCGCTCATGGCGACACCGACCGCGATCGCGCGCTTCGAGCCGGATTCAATGCCTATCTCTCAAAGCCATTCCGCGGCGCCGAGTTGCTGGAGACTGTCGCCAGATTGTTATCCTCCCCGCCAGCAGCCACCTATGCATTGGAGAGTTCGGTTCAGCCAGACACTCTCGGTGAGCCGCTCCTAGAGACGTAGGGGCAGTAGCCCGACTGTTAAGGAGGGCTTCGGCGCACCCTGGAGCCCTCCTTAACAGTCGGGCTACTGCCCAGACAACGGTGGGCCTACTGCCCCCGACCACGATCATTTGTACGAGATCACGACTTGCTGGATCGATGGCGGCAGCTGATGAATCTCGCTGCGCGCGAAACCGGCGGCACTACACATTCGCTCCAATTCCGGAAATGTATAAGCGTCGCCTGCGGGTGTGCTGCCAAGCATCACTATGCTGAAGCCCGCGGTTTCCGGTGGTGAGATGCGATCTTCGTTGGGCACAAACTCCAGTATCACGGCACGTCCATCGTCCGCCAGTGCCGCGTGAACTTTCCGCAAGAGCGTTTCGCAAGTTGCCGGATCGAAATGGTGCAGGAAGTTGGTTAACAGCACGAGGTCATAGCCCCTGCCGTAGTCAACATCAAACGCGCTGCCTGCGATTGTTTGGTAACGGTCGGCGATACCTGACTTGGCGGCGTTCTCCCTGGCCACCTCAAGCACATTTGGCCAGTCGACCGCGACGACTTCGATCCGCGGATTCTTATTAGCGAACGCGATACCATAAAGGCCATGACCCGCCGCAATATCCAGGACCCTCAACTTTTGATCGGCCTTCTCATCCACGAGATTCGCCATGAACTGTGCCGGCATAGCCATCATGCCGGTCATGGCACGAGCGAACGTTACCCAGATTGGATGCTCCGGCGCGATCGTCCCCTCTTCCGACGCAACTGTTCCACCCTTTCGCACGGCCCCGGTAAGATCCTTGAAGCCATCTATGAGCATCGGTGAGAGCAGAAACTCAAGACTGTCGCCGAGGTAAGCCGGTGAACGCTTATCCAGAAAGAGTGCCGACTCCGGGGTAAGCTTGTAGTTGCTGCCGTCCTTGGTTAGAAAACCCAGGACACAGAGAAAATCACAAAGAATTCGAATGCCGCGTTCAGACGCGCTGCTCCGCTCGGCAATCTCACTAGCGGTTGTTTTGCCTTCGCCGATCGCCGTAAAGACTTCCAACTCGATCGCCGCCTTCAAAGCTTCTGTCTGCTGGTACGCGTT
>CAZVHN010000382.1:0-1544 GCA_964626895.1 uncultured Chloracidobacterium sp.
GGCAGTCTCAGCGCGCGCGCACTGCTCGGTCGAGGTTGTGAGGCCGAAGTCGGCGGCTTCGACGAGAACTTAGCAACGGCAAATTCTGCTCGCTATCGAGTGCGGCAAGATATGAAAGCCTGGGTCCTACGCGCACCTGCACCTGTCGACAGCTATCCGCTTGAACTCACCGACATCTCCACGCCCGTTCCAGAAGACGATGAGATCCTGGTGCGAGTTTCCGCCTGCGGCATCTGCCGCACTGACTTACATGTGTTGGAAGGTGAGCTGAGTGTCGGGCGATCTCCCCTCATTCCCGGACATCAAGTTGTGGGAAGGATTATTACACTCGGCAATGGTGTTCGAGGGTTCGAGCTCGGCCAGCGCGTCGGCATCGCCTGGCTCAACCGGACTTGCGGCATATGTCCGTTCTGCACGTCGGGTCGAGAGAACCTGTGCGACGATCCGCAGTTTACGGGATGGACGGTCAACGGCGGCTTCGCCGAATACACTGTTGCACCAGCCGCTTTTGCCTATTCGCTGCCCGAAGGTTTTGACGACATCCAGGCTGCTCCGCTTCTTTGCGCTGGGATCATTGGTTACCGCGCCTTGCGGTTAACCGGAATGGGCGAGAGGAAAGATGGCTGGTCCGGGGCCCGATTAGGCCTCTACGGCTTCGGCGCCGCCGGTCACGTCTGCATTCAATTGGCGCGGGCCCGCGGCGCTGAAGTCTATGTAGCCACGCGCGACCGCGAGCGACATCAGGCATTGGCTTTGGAACTGGGAGCCACATGGGTCGGAGGCACATTCGATGAGCCTCCGGCGAAACTGGACGCTGCGATTATCTTTGCACCTGCGGGCGAACTCGTACCCGTTGCCCTCAAAGCCCTCGGCAAAGGCGGCGCGTTGGTGCTCGGCGGGATACACATGAGCTCGATACCTTCGTTCGATTATCCGCTCATCTACGGCGAGCGCACCGTGCGCAGCGTGGCCAACAACACACGCGAGGACGGCAGGGATTTTCTCGCAGAGGCGGCGCGTATTCCCGTCCGCACACATATTGAAACTTTTCCATTCGCCGCCGCAAATGAAGCGCTTATCGCGCTCAAGCATGACGCGATTCGTGGCGCCGGGGTGCTGTTAGTGAACGAGGACGGTAATTAGCTTAAAAGACATAGCTAGTAGAAGAAGCTTTGCTCGTTGGCATTTGTCATTTGGGTTTTCAATCGGCAGCAAGGTTAGTTTCATGTTTTTCTTGCGAGTTGTTAACACTACCCATCTAATACTATTCAACGTGAATTTTCTTGGTCCGTGAGCGGACGACTGAAGTAAGACCGTCAATATTAATTGTCCCTTCACCGTTCAGCCGTCCGCCAAGCCGGACTAGCTGAGATTTCTAACGCCAATCCCAGCACTCAAGGGCTGGGCCATTACCAGTCGTCCGCCAAGCGGACTGCTTGAGTTGTCTTAGCCTCGCAGCATCACCTTAAACTGAGCCGCTATCCCAAGTTGTACCAACGGTCTATAAACATCGGGTAACTACGTGACTGTGAAGCAAGAAACTT
>CAZVHN010000383.1:0-4327 GCA_964626895.1 uncultured Chloracidobacterium sp.
CGCGTGTTAGACCGGAGTTAACTGGAATGGAATCTCTCAAGTTGAAGCATTTCGCAGGTCAGGAAGGGTGGTTTACCCCCGCCGACTCCCATCGCCAAGCAAGCGGGGGTAAGCCACCCTTCCTAACCTGCCAATTTAGGCAACCCGAGAGATTTCGAAGGAGGCTTGGACGATGTCAAAACACAATCACGCTTCACGGAGTTTCCTCATGCTGCTTCTTGTGAGCGGCCTTCTGATCTCTATCTACAGCCCTAGCCGCACCGCGGACACACGACTCTTGCAGGACCCGGAACAGGTTGAAGTAGTCGCGGCATCGAGGATCGCGACCTCAACTGAGGCGCTCCGCGGAATGCCACCACCTACAGTCAGTCTGGGGGCCGTACGAGCGAAAAAACCCATTCGTCTCAATCCGAACGTGCTCGTCAGTCTCGGACCCGCGCGCAGGGATCCGGTGTTGCAGTCGTCAGTCAGACGACGTCGTCCGGCGTCGAGAGCACCACGCGCTAGAGCGCAAACACCGATTCCCGGCAAGAACCTGGAAGGTATCGGAGAAGGCTTTCGTGGTCCACAGGGTGAATTCTCGGTGCAAACCGCACCGCCCGACACCAGCGGCGCCGTGGGGACCACTCAATATGTGCAATTCGTAAACGGAGCGTTTGCGGTCTTCAATAAGTCGACAGGCGCCGTAGAGCTGGGCCCAGTCCCTGGGAACTTTCTCTGGAGGCCGTTGGGCGGAAACTGCGCTGTCAACAACGACGGCGATCCTGTAGTTCAGTTTGACAAGATAGCCCGCCGTTGGGTGCTTTCGCAGTTCTCAGTTAACAACGGGTTCTCTCAATGCGTGGCCGTTTCAACGTCCGCGGACGCCACCGGCACCTACCATCTCTACGAATTCCCTTATCCGGCATTTAACGACTATCCGAAAATGGGCGTGTGGCCCGACGGCTACTACGTTTCTTTCAATGTGTTCAATGCCCAGGATCGATTCATCGGCTCCCGCGCGTGTGCTTACGATCGAAAGAAGATGCTGCAAGGCCTTCCAGCCACGCAGCAGTGCTTCCAACTGAGCTCCGGCTTCTTCGGACTCTTGCCATCTGATCTCGACGGAGCTACATCCGCGCTCGTGGACACCCAGGGAAATGCAAACGGACCAGCAGCGCCTCCTGCCGGTGCGCCTAACTACTTCATAGCGCTGGGGCGTGATTCAAGATCGCTGGATCTGTGGAAGTTTCATGTGGACTGGACCACGCCGGCAAACTCAACCTTTGGCATCGGCGTCACGCGCCGGCCGAATGCGACAATCCCCGTAGCTCGATTCACGCTTGCGTGTAACGGCAGTGGTCAGGATTGTGTTCCGCAACCGGGAGCTCGAGATCCGGAAAAGCTCGACACGCTCGGCGAGCGGCTAATGTTTCGGCTTGCCTACCGGCGTTTCCCGAGTCACGAATCGCTGCTGGTTAGTCACTCTGTAGATAGTGGTCCACCCAATCCGCGCACCGGAGTCAGGTGGTATGAACTCCGCAATCCGAATGCCGCCACTCCTACGGTTTCTCAACAAAGCACGTACGCTCCCGACACTAAACACCGATGGATGTCAGGTATTGCAATGGACAAAGCTGAGAACATCGCCGTTGGTTACAGCACCTCCAACACGACGACCTTCCCCGGCATTCGTTACGCGAGCCGCGGCCCTGGTGACCCGCTCAGCACACTCGGTCCTGAAACTAGTCTCCGAGCTGGGCAGGGCACTCAGCGATGCAAACTCGCCAACGGACGCTGCTTGTGCCCGATGCGCGATGATTCAGGAAGCCCGATCGTGGATTCGAGAGGTAATGTCAGATGCGACACAGTCAGTCGCTGGGGTGATTACAGCTCGATGACTGTTGATCCGAATGACGACTGTACCTTCTGGTATTCAACCGAGTACCAGAGACAAACGGGCGCATTCAACTGGCACACGAGAATCGGCTCCTTCAAACTACCGAGTTGCCGCTGACGCTCTATCACCGGACTTGAGAACGAGTCTTCACACAGTCTGTAGCTACCGGGTTGAGACTCGTCAAGAGTGACATAAGAGAAATGACTCAACGAGCGCCGACGGCGCGGAAGAAGGTAGCCAGGGGCAAGCGCTTGGCGCGCAGCCCCTGGGTTACGTCAATAACACGACCCGCCCTCCTAAGGTACTAGACGCGTAAGTCTAATGATTTCAACAACGGCGCTTTCGCGTCTTGTACCTCGCAATTAATAACGCGGGCCGCCCCGCGTCGGATGCTGAAAGGGCGTAAAAAACCTCGCAAAACCTGAATACCCCCGAGGTGTTGAATTCGTAAGTCGGTGAATACGACGAGACGCCATGTTTGATGGTCCTTGTTGCGCCCTTTTAGGGCGCGGTTGAATTTGTCGGACTTGATCCAGGGGCTGCGCGCAAAGCCGCTTGCCCCTGGCTACCCTCTGCCGCGCCTCCGGCGCTAGCTGACTCTTTTCTCTTTTTGCAGGCTCGTTGCTTGTACGCTCGCGAGGCCGTTATAATTCCCGCGTTTGAATAAACCCGATGAAATAAGATTCGCCCCGGCCGCACCCACCACGCGTTCAAAGAGTAGTTTGCGCGGCATCCTGCTTCCGTTTACCACTCCTTTCACCCCAACTGAAGAACTTGATAAGGAAGGCCTTCGTCGCAATATCCGAAAATGGAATGCGACGGGAATCTTAGGCTACGTTGCTCTGGGCTCTACCGGTGAACGGGTCAACCTGGACGAACGCGAGTGCGCGCAAGTGATTGAGATCGTGCGCGATGAGATTCCGCAGAATCTGGAATTCATAGTCGGCGCAGGTCAGCAGGCCACCCGGGCGACCATCGCTGAGACCAAACAGGCTGCAGCCGCTGGAGCCGATGCCGTACTCGTAATCACCCCACACTTCTACCGGCCGGCAATTACTCAGGCGGCACTGGTTTCTCACTTTTCGGCCGTCGCCGATGCGTCACCTGTGCCGGTGATTCTCTATAGCATGCCTGATTTGACCGGCATCAAGATCGAGCCGGAAACGGTCGCACAACTCAGTACGCATCCGAACATCGTCGGAATCAAAGACAGTTCTGCTGATGTAGCCGGGTTCCAGAAGACCGTGACGCTGGTTCCCGAAGACTTCGCAGTGTTGACCGGGAATGGAACCGTTCTCTCCACCGCGCTCGAGAACGGAGCGCGGGGCGCAATTCTGGCTGTCGGCTGTGTGGCCGCAGCGCTGTGCCTCGAGATCTATCGTTTAGTTGAGGTTGGAGAACGTGACGAAGCCGCAGCTTTGCAGGAGAAACTGACTCCGCTTGCACTGGCCGTGACGAAGCGCTACGGTATCGGCGGGCTTAAAGCGGCGATGAACATGATTGGTTTCGTCGGGGGAGCGGTGCGCGCTCCGCTAAAACCAGCGAGCGCAGAAGCTCAAGCGGAGATCGCAGCGCTGCTTGACGAGCTAAGAAACGAATCGGTTTCGAAAACTGAAGCCAGGGGTGAACGAGGCGAGTTTGCAGGAGTAGTGAGACCGTGAGCGCGACAGAATCCGCTTGTTACAGCACACCTGAAGAGTCGGGTTTGCGAGTCGAGACTCTTTCCTTCGAACGCATTCCTCATCAATCACACCTCTTCCTGGACTATCTTCGCGATCCACTTGCGCTACGCCGATTCTATCCGTCAGCAATACGATTTCATCACGAACTGCCACTGCGAGCGCCGGAAGTGCTCGCAGCGCATACGACTGACCGCAAGGTCCTCTGTGACGCACTCTCCGAGATGAACGTGGCCTGGGGCGCCGGCGCGGAGACGTTAGCTAACATTGAATTGTTGCGCGAAGCGGACTGCCTGGCCGTGGTCTCCGGCCAGCAAGCGGGTCTGTTCACTGGCCCACTGTACACGATATACAAAGCGCTCTCGGCGGTGAAACTGGCAGGTTGCCTGAGACAGCGCAATACCAAAGCCGTGCCTGTCTTCTGGATTGCCACTGAGGATCATGATTTTGCTGAAGTCGCAAAAGCTGAATTCATTGGCAAGGATTGCCGGCTGGCAAGTGTAACCGTGCCATTGGAGTTGCACCGGGAAGGACATCCTGTCGGGCATGTCGTGCTGGACGATTCCATCACCCGGGTGGTCGATCGTCTGGTTGAATTGCTACCCGCTTCTGAATTCACCCTCGACCTCGAAGCGCTATTGCGCGATGCCTGGAAGCCCGGTCGGGGCTACGGCGAAGCATTCGCCCGCATGATGACGTCGCTTTTAGGTCAACATGGCCTGATCTTCATGGATCCCATGGATGTCACAATGAAGCGACTCGCGGCCCC
>CAZVHN010000384.1:0-4916 GCA_964626895.1 uncultured Chloracidobacterium sp.
GCTCGGGTCTTAATTGAGGCTTAGTCCAATCCCGGGTTGAATTGAATTTAAGTGGTGACGCTTCGCTGGAGCGGGGGCGCGCTCGGGCTTGCCCACCTTCCCAACCTGCAAATTTACTGATGTTGAATTTGCGACCTTCAAGGTTGAGAGGCTATGGATCTTGAGCGGGGGCGCGCTCGGGCTTGCCCACCTTCCCAACCTGCAAACCTCCTCACCTTGAATGGTCAGTTCAAGGTTGAGCGCTCAAGCATCTGAAGTGTGAGACGCCCGGGTAGGTCAACATCGGCATAACTCGGAGAGTGAGAGATCTCGCGCATCGACTTCACTACGGGCCGAAGCGTTGGCGATACTCGCCGGAGACGATAAATGCTTTCACCATGTCGGCGTTGACGAAGTCGCCGTTAAACTGGTTCAGCTTTCCTAACCAGAAGTTGTAGCCCTGAAAGTCGAGTGTCGCTTCCGGCGCGTCGTTCGGGTTTCTTCTCAGGTAGCCAAAGTACTGGATCAGCACGAACGCTTTGTTGAATTCCTGCTGCGCAAAACTTTGGTTCTCAGCCACCCTCCCCAGTGCCCTTCCCCGTGCCGCCAGGTCCGCGCTGGTGCCCGCCGTGCCGAACTCATTGATCGCCGCTGTTCGCTCATCTGCTGACGGGGTCACGCCGGCTTTGGTAAAGAGCGCGTCCACAAACTGCGTTGGCGTCAGCGTCGTCGCATGGGCAGCGGTGAAACGCGGCCGCGCCACAAAGTCCGCTGCGAAGGCCTCCTTGTTATTCTCCAGCACCTGCTCCCAGCCAGTCTGTCCTACCACTACTCCTCGCCCGATCTGCTGCGTGTCCGGCAGAAACTCCCCGAACCTCACGGGCACAGGCGCGCCCGACAGATTGCCGTACGCAGCCTGATACATTCGGTAAACCAGATAGCCAGTCTCCTGGAATTCTATAGACAAGAAAAAGGCGGCCGAAGCATTAGCGCGCTTGAGATCAAGGCATGCCGCGTCACTTCCGCACGAGGTAATCTGATTGGTCCAGAAGGTCAAACCCGAGGTGTCAGGCTCGCGATTGAAAAAGTCTATGTAGTGTTGGCGCACGAAGGAGCCAGCGTTTTCAATAGGATTAGTCCCATTTACGGTCTCGTTATCCGCGATCGTCACGTTAGCGGTGCCATGGGAACCCATATTCACCCCAGCAAGGTTGCTGAGAGTAACCTCGAAGCTTTCGCTACCTTCAGCATAACCATCGTCGATGATGGGGATGAAAAGAGTCTTGGACGTTTCACCGGGTGCGAAACGCACGGTACCGATTGAGGTAATGTAATCGCAACCCGCGGACGCTTCTTCCGTGTTGGGGGTATTGCAATTGTCTAAGCCCGAGTTGTCGCTCGTTGAGTAAGTAGCAGTAGCCGGACCAGAGATGTCGCCGTTGCGTACCACGGTAACGACCAGGCTGGTCTCGCCCTCCACAATCTGGTAGCTGGCCGCGCTAAACTCTAAAGTTTTTTGAAGAGTTGCGGAAAAGGTAGTGTTCCGCGTGCCGTCCAGGTCGGTGAAAACCGCGCTTGCGGGTGTGAAGAGATAGTTGGTTTTCGTTGGTAGGAGGGTATAACTACCTCCCGCGGGGACCGTGAAAGAGAACAAGCCGTCCGGGCCGGTTAGCGCCAAATCCGACTGGAAACCAGAAAGCGATATGGTTACGCCAGCCAAGGCGCTACCGTTCGAATCGCTGACTCGCCCAGTGATGAGGTGCTGGTTCAGCGTCGCACCGAAGTTAACGCTCTGGGTCCCGCTGAGGTTAACAAAGGACTTACTCTGAGGGACGATGGCGTAATGTACGCGCGATGCCGAAACCGCATAATCACCCTCCCCTGGCACCGTAAAGGAATAGGCGCCATTAAGGTCAGTCGTCGCTATGCCATCCTGCGATCCGGAGAGTGTGACACTCACGCCAGCGAGGCCCACGCCGTCCGGTTTCAACACGCGGCCAGCAATCCCATAATGATTAAGAATTGCCGAGAAGTTGGCCACTTGGTCAGCGCTGGGGGTTGTGACCCTCCACTCCGACGAAGGGAAAGTATAGTTGACCCGGACTGGTGTCACCGTGTAGGCGCCGCTCGTGGGCAGACCTTCAAAGCGATAGTTCCCCTCGGTATCGGTCTGCGTTGTTACAGCCTGCGAGCCACTTAAGTTCAGCGCGACTCCGGGCATCCCAGCGCCATGCTCATTCAAGATCTGGCCCGTGACGGAAAAGAGAGCCGAAGGTCCAGTGCCGAGATAGCCCGATAGTTCCACCCGCTCGGTGGCCAAGCAGCCTTCGTCGGCGCCGCACTCAAGCAAGATGTCTGACCAATAATCATGCCCTGCGGCGTCGGGTTCGTGGCCAAGCACATCCAGGTACTGTTTGCGCAGGTATTGGACGGGGTCCTCGTCCTCCGTTCCGGTCGTAATGACTTCGGTGGTTTGTGCCAGCGAATCGAGGTGAGTGTAAATCGAATTGATTACCGTAAGCCTGCTCGTACCTCCGTTCGCGAGAATAGTATTGGCGCCGTCTAGGCACTCCAACCTATCTAAGGTGGCTTCGCCGACGTCCACGAGATTAACCGCCGCTGCGGGGAACCGACTCAACCCGAACTTCGCGCGCTCAATGAGTACTCGTCTGGCGCGAGTTAGATAGATGCCGGATGCGTTGAGGCTTGAGACGTTCATGCGCAGATCCGAGATATAGATTAGGTCGCTAGCCGCGCTTTGCGGATCGTAGTAATCAGGGATAACCGAGATGCCGATGAACCCACCCTCGTCGAGAAACACGTTGCGAATTATCGCTTCTCTTCTAGGCGAGAGATTAGTGGCGGGAGCTGTATTACCGACCATGATCCATGAAAAGGCGGCAGCAAGCCCGAGCTTTCCAAAATAATTGGGTCGCTGGCCATAATCCGCGAAAATGGTTTCAGTTACCGAAAAGCCTCTCCACGCGGTATTCAAGACGACGGAATTGCTGACGCCGCTGTTCCCCGTACATCCTAGAAAGACCGTACGGTCAATCGTAAGGCGGCTGTTGTCGGAATGGACGACTGCCCCGCCGGGCAACATTGTGCTTAAGCCATAGAACTCGCAATGCCGTATCGCTGCGTTAGCAACAGCGTATATTCCGAGCGTGATCTGAGCGTCTGTCAAAGCCTCTTGCGTGCCGATGAAAACCATTTCTGAGATCAGCAGGCTATCAAGGCCCATCAGAGCGAGCGCAGTCGTTCCGGTACCCGTTCTAATTACGAACTCCGAGGTCAAGTCGAGGCCGCGGGTAAGTTCCTGCCCGGCGCCCTGTGTGTTAACGGGTGTTGAAGACGCGACCCCGAGGATGGTGAGCGAAGCAGCACTACCGGAGAAATCCTTCAGTACAGGAGTAATTATGGCGTAACGCCCGGCGGGGACGAGTAGTGTGCCGCCACCCGCGTCTGCGAGGGCATTCAGAGCGGTTTGTAGAGCCGGCCCATCGTCAGCTATTCCGTCACCCACCGCGCCAAACGTTGTCAGATCAAGGATATTTTCGCTAGCACTCGAAACAAGGGTGCTCAGGGGCCGTATGGGTGCCACTGGGCCGGCGGTACCGACTGTCAGTGTGAGTCCAGAGAGGATTAAGAGTATGACCAGAAAGAGGATGCTGCTTCTCATGTCCTAATGTTTTCGTTGGAAGGCACGGTCTAAACAGTGAGAGATGGGTTTAGCTAGGGTATCGCGACGCTCCGAAGGGAAGCTCGATGCGGTCCGAAGGGAAACCGCTGTACTTAAGAGGCTGGAAATCCAGCAAAAGCCTGAAAAATTGGAATATTGTGAGGGAAGGGGTTTACTTCTCAATCGAGTCAGCTTCCGGAACGGGCTGACCGCAACACTTACCGTTGGTTACCCTAACACAAATCATGGTCCAAAGCGTTGTTTATATTCGCCGGCGAGAAGAAATGCCTTGACCATCTCGGCGTTGACGAAGTTGCCGTTGAACTGGTTCAGCTTTCCTAACCAGAAATTGTAGCCGCCAAAGTCAGCATCGGGTGAGTCGTTGGGATTCCTTCTTAAGTAACCAAAATACTGCATGAGCACGAAGGCCTTGTTGAACTCCTGCTGCGTCAAGGTGGGGTGCTCGGCCACCTTCCGCAGCAGCACACGGGCCCGTGCCGCCGTGTCTGCGCTCGTAGCGGCCCCGGCAAACTCGTTGATAGCGGCCGTCCGCTCCGCCGTCGATGGTGTGACGACAGCATTGGCGAAAAGGGCATCAACAAACTGAGCGGGGGTTAACGTCGTTGGGTGGGCTAAGACAAAGCGAGTCCGTGCCACAAAGTCAGCAGCAAACGCATTCTGATTATTCAGAAGCTGTTGCTCCCAGCCCGTTTGCCCGACCACCACTCCTTTGCCAATCTGCTGCGTGTCTGGCAGAAATTCATTTAGTCTCAACGGCACCGGCGCGCCTGGCAAATTGCCGTATGCAGCTTTGTAGAACCTGTACACCAGATAGCCAGTTTGCTGGAACTCAATCGATAGGAAGAAGGCGGCCGAAACGTTGATCCGCCTCAGCTCAATACACACTGCATCCGCCCCGCATGAGATTATCTGATCGGTCCAAAACGCCAGACCAGGTGCGTCGGGTTCGCGGTTGAGGAAGTCGAGGTAATGTTGCCGCACAAAGAAGATAGACTGGTCAATTGGATTGACTCCATTCGTGCTCTCGTTGTCACTGATCGTGATAGTGGCCGTGGTCGGTGGGCCAAGGCTGCTACCGGTAGGACTGGTAAGGCTGATTGTAAAGCTCTCACTTCCCTCCGCATAGGAATCATCGACGATCAGTATTGAAATGATTTTTGACGTCTCCCCGGCTGCGAACGTTACCGTCCCGGTGGCCATAGAATAATCGCAGCGTGACGACGCGCTTCCATTC
>CAZVHN010000385.1:0-2204 GCA_964626895.1 uncultured Chloracidobacterium sp.
GAACACCAGCCGGTTACCGAAGCCGGCAAGCGGCAGGAGATCGGCATCAAGGTGACCGAACACGCGCGCGAGAACGATGACGTGTACAAGGTGGTCGTCCCGAAGTCGTAGCCGTGCTGCTCGCCGCCGGATACGTGACCCGTATGAGCGGTGGTTCGGGAGACAGGGGCCGAGAGGCTTCTTCCCAATCCGGTTAGATTCCTTACGCCCTTAGCTGTGGTATGATGTATTATCATACCAAGGAGAAAATACATGAGCAGCGTCAAAGTAGCGATTACCCTGGACCAGGAAACTCTGATCCGCGTTGACGGTTTGGTCTCCAAAAGTATTTTCCCCAATCGCAGTCGCGCGATTCAGGCAGCGGTGAGCGAGAAGCTTGCGCGCATGGAGCGTGGCCGCCTTGCATCGGAGTGCGCCAAGCTTGATCCAAAGTTTGAAAAAGCTCTGGCTGAGGAAGGCTTGGGCCAGGAGCTTGAGTCGTGGCCCGAATACTGAGAGGTGAAATTCGTTGGGCCGATCTTAACCCCATACGTGGCCGCGAACAGGCTGGTTTGCGTCCGGTACTGGTCCTCAGCCACGACGTGTTCAATGAGCGTTCTGGTACAGTCATCGCGGTCGCGCTAACCAGCCAACCTCAGCGAGCGGGATTTCCTCTCACACACGAATTAAAATCTCCGAAGCTGACTAAACGTTCCTGGGTCAAGATCAGCCAGATTCGAACCCTCTCCGTCGAGCGCATCGGCACGAGGCTCGGTCGCACTACGCCGGAGGAGATTGCCCTTGTCGTCGAGGGCCTCAACGAGATTATTGGAAACTAACTTTAGCTGCGCTCGGTGTCTGCTACGCCATCGTATCCAGGACAGTTTTTGATTCGTTCGCCGATCTCTAGCAGGTTTTCCGGTCAGTGGACAAGATCGGAAAGTTCACGGTCTTTTATATTGGCGGCAACAAATACCGGTTGATTTCAGCCATTCATTACAAACGGCAGAAGTTATACATCAGGCATGTGTTCACACACGCCGAGTACGATCGCAGTAATTGGAAGGAATAGATTTATCCGCCACTGAAATGAAGGAGATCATGCAGGCGTATCGTCGGCTGCTTGCGGTCGTGCCGTTGGGTAGCTTGCGCACAAGGAAAGAGTACGAACGCGCGGTGGAAATGCTCGACGCGATTCTCGACGAGATCGGAGAAGACGAGAAGCATCCCATGGCGGAGCTTGCCGATGCGATCAGCGTTTGTGTCGAGAGATACGAGAACGAGCACATGGCGCTGCCGGCCGGCAAGCCTTCCGAGGTGTTGACGTTTCTCATGCGGGAGCATGAGTTGCGGCAAAACGATATGCCCGCAATCGGTACCCCGGGGAGTGGTGTCCGAGATCTGACGGGCAAGAGGGAACCGAACACGCGCCAGATCAGAAAGCTCGCCAAGCGCTTTGGTGTTTCACCTGCGGTATTCGTCTGAGCAACTGCGACTGGGCTGTGCCCGCGGATGAACGCGCAGCCCGGCTTTATGCCCGCCCATCTTCGCTCGCCGCCCGACCTGGTGATAGGATGTCTTCATGATTGACTGGTCTTCCTGTCCTGCCGTGGAACGGGATCCCGAGCGCGTTAGCGGAGCCTGCGTATTCCGGGGCACGCGCGTGCCTGTCTCGACATTGTTCGAGAATCTCGAGGACGGCGTGCTGGCGTCACAGTTCGTAGAGTGGTTTCCCGGCGTTACTCTTCAGCAGGTTCGCGCCGTACTGGAGCACGCGGCTCGCAGTGCCCTCGCCCCAGTCTAGGTGCGCATCCTTAGTTCCGCCAAGTACGTTTCTTTGATTTTCCATTGCGTACCTTCGCGGCCTTTGCGTTGAACGCGTTTGACCTGTGTATGGAGAAGAAATGGCAAGGTTCAACAATAAAGTGGTCGTGCTGACCGGCGCGGGCAGCGGCATTGGCCTCGAGGCGGTGAAGCTGTTCGCAAAGGAAGGCGCCAAGCTCATGCTCGCCGGCCGCAATGAAGCGGCGCTGAAGTCGGCAGTGCAGGCGGCAGGTGCGGGAAACGCAGCCTACGTCGTTACCGACGTATCGAAACCGGAAGACAACCAGCGCCTGATGAAGACAGCCGAGGACAAGTTCGGCGGCGTGGATGTTTTTATCGCCAACGCAGGAGTGGAGGGTGCGACCGCGCCGATCGTGGACTACCCGGTGGACGCATTCGAC
>CAZVHN010000386.1:0-4499 GCA_964626895.1 uncultured Chloracidobacterium sp.
TCAGCTACTTCACCGAACTGCTGCAAAGGCGCGCCTGCCGGTTCCGCTCCCTCTGGTGTTGCCTTCCTGGACATACTCAAGGTTACGTTCCTCTGCCTTGGCTCACAGACCTTCCTACCTGATACGCTGATACTTAGCCGAGCAGTTAAGATACTGTTTCATGACTGCGGAATTCCACCCGAGGGAGTGGTTGGACTCTTCATCCCTCTGTAGATTCGCCGCACTCAACAATTAGACAACTCTCCAACCTTAGCAAATTTCCTCACCTTGAATGGTCATTTTAAGGCTGAGTGTAAAACCGCATCCTAGCCAAGCTGCAGCAGTACCCACCTGAGAATCGACAGCATAAAGGTTGGCGTGGTTCCCCTGCCTTCTGCTTTGCCAACCAACGCGCTACAATCGAAATCGGCAGTCGCAGATCGCGTAGATTTCGCTGGAAGGTAGTCCTAAAAAGTGTTCCTCTTAATCCTCGATTCGCTTGGCAGCACCGAACTGTTTTTCATTCTGGTGATGGCTCTTGTCTTTTTTGGTCCGCGGAAATTGCCTCAGCTGAGCCGCTCTTTGGGAAAGAACATTGCCGAGTTTCGTAAGGCCTCGGAGGATTTCAAGCGCACTTGGGAGCGCGAGGTCGCGTTCGAAGAGTCTCATCTTGACGCTAGTACGGCGCCGTCGCACCAACCCGAGGACAACTCGATATTGAACTCAGAAAACCAACACAAACAGTTTCCGGAGCCGATGATTGAACCAGTACCTGCCGCTGAATCAGTAGGCCGGCAAGCGATGTCGAACACTACAGGTCCTTCCGCTCTCTCCGCGGAAGCAGACGAGACTAGAGACGACCCGATCAAGTCGGAACCACCGCGGAAGCAAGATTGGTTGTGAATCGCGACGAACCATATCGATGTCAACTCTCTTGAGAGCTCGTCAAATAGGCGAGGGTGAAGAAGAACTTGGCGGTCAGATGTCCTTTCTGGATCATCTGGACGAGCTGCGCAAACGTCTGATTCGCTCTATCGTTTTTGTTTTCGTTGCCACGTCCGTCTGTTGGTTTTTCTCGGATCGCATCTACAGTTTTCTGGCCGTCCCGGTCGAGCGTGCCCTGGCCGAGGCCCAACGACGCCAGATGCCAATTGCAGGACTGACAGGAAACGAAACGATACTCGGGCTAGGTTCTCTGAAGGAAAACGATGTGGGACGTTACGTGTTTCCCGAAGAGACCAAGCTGGGAACCAGCGTCATCCCAGTTGGGGCTTCGGTGACAGCACGAGTGGCGAAGGATGCACAGGGACAGTTGGGGCTATATACAGATGAGCCGCTCTACGCCGGCAACACTGTGATTCCAAAAGGAGTCAGGCTCCCGGTCGATTTCACATCATTGCCACAGGCTTTCTCAGGAATCAACGACAAGCTAATAGTCACCACCGCGTTGGAACCGTTCTCGCTTTACATAAAAGTCTCGCTTTACGCCGCGCTTTGCTTATCAGTTCCGTTCCTGCTCTGGCAGATTTGGGCTTTCGTCTCGCCCGGTCTTTATCCGCACGAACGCGGCTACGTCACCCCATTTATCGCACTCTCATCGGTATCTTTCGTGCTGGGGGCCATGTTTGCCTACTATGTGATTTTCCCACCGGCGGCGAAGTATCTGCTGGGACTTGGTCAAGACTTTCGACTGTTGCTAAAGGCAGACGACTACTTTGATTTCATTATCATTGTAATGCTGGGAATGGGAGTGGTTTTCCAGATGCCGGCCGTAAGTTACGTCCTTTCTCGGATCGGACTGTTAACTGCCGGGTTTCTGGTGCGCTCCTGGAAGACGGCGGCGATAGTAATCCTGATTGCGGCGGCATTGCTTTCGCCCACCGGTGATATCCCAAATATGCTACTGTTCGCTGCCCCAATGCTTGTTCTATATGTCGTTTCCATATTTGTAGCCTGGATTTTCAACAAACCGCGCACAGCCGGCTAGTTCGGCTGCCGGAAGCTTAAGACCAGCATTTACGGGGTTTTTCGACGATTTAAAGGCAACTTATCCGCAGGCTTTTGGCATCTTGACTACGGTTCCCGACGAACCTTAGAATCCTTTGCTTCCGCGCCGCGCCGGCACCGCCGCCGTGATTCTCGTTCTAGTTTGTTCAGCTTCAATAGGAGTTCCGAATGTCTTACCCCAAATCAGCACTTCGCCTGGCTATCATTGTGTCGGTTTTGAATTCAGTTCCCTTCTCGTTTGGCCAGGCTTCCCGATCAGCTCAGGACCCGTCACAGAAGACTCGTAACGTCAAACCCGAGCTCAAGAAAGCTTACAAGGATTGGTTAGACAAGGATGTGACGTACATCATCACGGACGAAGAGCGGAAGGCTTTTAAGAAACTGGCGACGGACGACGAACGAGAGCGATTCATCGAGGAGTTTTGGCGCCGTCGCGATCCCGATCCCGACACGGACGAAAACGAGTTCAAGGAGGAATACTACGAGCGCATCGCTTATGCCAACGAACACTTCGCCTCGGGAATTCCAGGCTGGAAAAGCGACCGCGGTCGCATCTGGATCATGTACGGTAAGCCTGACGGGCGAGAGACCCATCCGATGGGTGGATCGTACGATCGACCCTCACACGAAGGAGGCGGTTCCACCTCAACCTACCCGTTTGAAGCCTGGTTTTATAGATATCTTCCCGGCGTCGGATCGGGAATCGAGATCGAGTTTGTTGATCCCACAGGCAGCGGCGAATATCGCCTCGCCCGCAACCCCAACGAGAAAGACGCTCTGCTGAATATTCCGGGAGCGGGTTTGACCCTCTCAGAGCAACTGGGGTTGTCAGATAAGGGCGATCGAATTTCCGGAGTCGGCGGCACTGGAATAAGTAATTACCAGAGGGAGCAGGACAGTCCCTTCTCGCGTCTGCAACTTCTCGCGGATTTGAGTCGCCCTCCGCAAGTGAAGTTTAATGACCTGGCGACCGCGGTTAACACGGGTGTGCTCGAAGAAAACCCTCTCAACTTCGACCTTCGCGTCGATTTCTTTCGACAGTCGGACGAGCGTGTGATTTCGGCTTTCACGATCCAGACCGAGAATAAAGACCTGGTATTTCAGGATAGCGGCGGACTTCAGCAGGCACGTATAAATATTTTCGGCAAGATAACCTCTGTCGCCGGAAGACGGGTCGGCATCTTCGAAGATCCGGTGATCACAACTGCCACAACCCAGGAGCTCACGGAAGCGAAAGATCGCAAATCCGCGTATCAGAAGGCCGTCGCCCTGGCCCCGGGAACCTACAAAGTGGACGTGATTGTGCGTGATGTGGTCTCGGGAGCAACCGGTATTCGCCACCTCGGCTTTACTGTTCCCAGGTATGACCCGGCGAAGCTCTCAACCTCCACGCTAATCATGGCGGCCAAGTTGCAGAGCCTGGTCGATCAGCCAGCCGTTGGACAGTTTGTGATAGGTCTGACGAAAGTGATCCCGAACGTTTCGGGAATTTATCATCGCGGCCAACCGGTGGGAGTTTATCTCCAGGTCTACAACGCCGGCATCGATCAGACGACTCTGCGTCCCTCGGTGGATGTTGAGTATGCCCTCCTCAAAGACGGCAAAGAGTTGGGCAAACAGGTGGAAGACTGGCGCGGCATGAGCGACTCCGGTCAACGCCTAACGCTCGCTCGCCTGATTGATTCGAGCCCACTGACGCCCGGCGAATACGAACTAGCAATTCGCATCCGAGATCGCGTCGGCGGACAGACTCTGTCGCCTTCTTCCAAGTTTACGGTTGTGCCATAAGTCGTGTCCGACAGCTCGGTATCTAGTTAAGGGTTCATTTTTTTTCAGCACTGACCTTGGCTGGTCTCCCCAGTGATCTGGTTTTTGCCACTTCAAAGGAGTCGCTATGCCCTGTCGGAAACTAGCACTAGGTTGCGCAATCGCTCTCGTATCCCTATCGCTCACCGCTCTTCCAGTATCTGCCCAGGACATCAAATCAAGTCAAACGCCCGACCAGAAACCACGCAACGTTAGGCGTGAGTTGAAGAAGGCCTATCAAGTCTGGGTGAAGGAGGATGTTGCTTTAATTATCACTCCTGCCGAGCTTGCAGCGTTTGAGAAACTTGAAACAGATGACGAGCGAGAACAGTTCATCAAGATCTTCTGGGACCAACGTGACCCGGATCCCGATACGGAGGAGAACGAGTTCAAAGAGCAACACTTTGAGCGACTTGCCTACGCGAACGAACACTTCACTTCCGGCAAACCTGGTTGGATGACCGATCGCGGCCGCATTTACGTTAAGTTTGGTGAACCGGATGGGATTGAATCCCACCCCGCGGGCGGCATGTATCACCGGATGTCTTATGAAGGTGGTGGCTCTACCACAACCTACCATTTGAAAAATGGTTCTACCGGCACATCCCCGGTGTTCGCAGCGGAGTTGAAATCGAGTTTGTAGATCCTACGGGAAGTGGTGAGTATCGACTGGCTCGTAGTTTTAACGAGAAGGACGCCCTGATCCA
>CAZVHN010000387.1:0-2051 GCA_964626895.1 uncultured Chloracidobacterium sp.
ATGGAGAACACGATCTACTTTGCCAGCGTCAATTATGCTTTGCGCTTCCAAGAATCGGCGACAAGTCTCATCGCCCCGTCAGGCCAGTGCCAGGCGTACTTACCCTATGGGCAGGAAGGCGTACTGGTGCAGGCAATCAAAGTCGAGGAAGCAACCGGGTTGCTAGCCACTCGATACGCACCCGAACGTTTTCGAGAATTCACTTTGGAGTGAGCGCCCAAAACCGCATGCAGCCGACGGCGCTCCGCCGGCGCTTCGCGGCGGGCTGAGGCTGGAAGTTAGACGGCGCGGCGAGGGTTTCAAAAAGCCCGATTTCGTCCTCAAACTGTCGGTAGCGATTCGACGGCGCTCATGTTAGGCTCCCCCTCCAGCGAGACCTGAACTCACGGAGGTAGCGATGAAAACAGCGCTAGTGACTGGTTGCAGCACAGGAATCGGCTTGGAAACAGCGAAGGCGCTTGCCGCCCGCGATTTCCATGTGCTCGCGGGTGCACGGTCCCCGTCCGATCTGGAAATGCTTGACGGACTCCACAAGGGAATCTCCGCTGTGAAGCTCGATGTCACGAGCGACACTGACGTTGACTCTGCCCTGGCACGACTCCCGACGGACTCGCTTGATCTTCTGGTGAACAATGCGGGTATATCGATTGTAGGTGCCGTGGAGACTGCCTCGATGGAGGAAGTACGGCAGATATTTGATGTCAATTTCTTTGGCGCGTGGTCGGCGACCCAGAAGGCTCTGCCGTACTTGAGGCGAGCGAGAGGGAAAGTCATCAACGTAACTTCAGTGAGCGGTTTTGTGTCGGTCCCTGGCGGGGCGGGATATTCAGCCTCGAAGTTTGCGTTGGAAGCATTTTCAGATGCGCTGAGAATGGAACTGAGACCCTTTGGGGTCGCCGTGGTTGTCGTGCAACCTGGTCAGGTCAAAACACCCATACACTACAAGATGATCACCGGGATCGATGCTGACGCGGCGGGGCCAGACGCAGTTTACGGTCCCCTCATGCATGCGCTATCCGGATTGCTCGAAGGCGGCGTGAACTCGCCGACCAATCCGAAGGAGGTCGCCGATGTCGTCGTTGAGGCTGCCTTATCGGCAAGTCCGAAGACCCGCTATCCGGTGGGCCACGACATACCGGATTGGGAACATCTCAGGGATCTTCCCGATAGAGAACGCGATGCTCAAATACTCTCGCTGCTGGGCCTTTCCTGAACACGAACTAGTTCGCAAGGGAACGCGCGACAAAGCCGCGCGCGACCAACCTGGGGGGTGATATGAAAGCATCGGTGTTCATCGCCACCAGCGTTGACGGCTTCATTGCGCGGCAGGACGATGCGCTGGACTGGCTGCCAGCGGACGGCGGCGAGCCCCACGGCTACACCGAGTTCATTGCCACGGTGGACGCCATCGTTATAGGCCGCAGGACGTTTGAGAAAGTGTTGACTTTCGACGCTTGGCCTTACGGTAGGAAACAGGTCGTAGTGCTTAGCACGAGGCCGTCCGAGGTGATAGCGCCTGTCGATGCCGTGTGTGAGGCGATGGCCGGCACCCCCGGGAAAATCGTGACTCGGCTCGCTGAACGCGGCATGAAACATCTCTATATAGATGGTGGAGTGACCATACAGCGCTTTTTGGAGGCAGGACTAATTCAGCGCGTGATCATTACCCGTATACCAGTGCTACTCGGGAGTGGGATTCCCTTGTTCGGCCCTCTGTCGCGAGACATCCGACTCGTGCACGTTGCCACGCGGTCGTATTCGAGCGGCTTAGTGCAGAGCGAATACATGATTCCTGCCTAACGATGCGTTGGTCGGCCGGAGAAGAACGCGAATTGGCGATTCAGCAATGACACAAAGGGATTAGCCATGACAGAGACCTTCGATTTCATAGTGGTGGGCGGCGGATCCGCTGGGGCGGTAATTGCGGCTCGTCTCTCTGAAGACCAGGCCTGCCGTGTGGCGCTCCTCGAGGCGGGCGAGCGGCCGCCGGAGGTGGAGTTAATGCCTGTGGCGTGCGCCGCGATGCAGCAGAACGCGGCCACGGACTGGAT
>CAZVHN010000388.1:0-2062 GCA_964626895.1 uncultured Chloracidobacterium sp.
TCCAAAGCAAATACCAGCGCGAGAGGTCGTGGCGGGCCAGTTCTTCGCTCCACTTGAAAAAAGGAGACTGGTTGTTCAATGCCGTCAGCGTAGAGCCTGAAGTCCCCCTTGCGAAGGTTCCGCACTGGCGCGCCTTGCTGATCAGTAACGGTAACGTCCACGGCCACTAGATCAGTGTCGATACGCAGAATGTCATCGGGTTCCTGAGTCTGCGCGGGCCAAACACGCCGCGGGCGCTGAGCGGGAGTGGACGGGTCTTGCGCTTGAGAGGATATGAGACCCTGCACAATCAAGAGAAGCGCGGCAACGGCTAGCATTACGGTCCCACGAGGCCTTGTACTGTGCTTAATGCGAATGTTCACGGTGTCAACGACTGACGAAGCACTGCTGATCTGAGCCGGATTCATTTTGAAACCTGAAAGATTATACGAAGTTAGTTGGATGCCGCCAACGTACGGCTTGGGCAACATGCGAGCTGATTACCGGCATCAAGTAAGCAGTTTCAAGAAGCTAGGATGAGTGGCATTTCCTATTCTCAGTTTCTTTTCGTGTCTTGTGAAGGAGATCAGCGGTTTTTGAACCAAACGTACCTTTTCACACGATCCACGAAATCACACGAAATAGCACTAACAAGACTTCGTGTTGGTTCGTCTGTTTTCGTGGATCGTGTCTTTGGTAGGGTGAGGGCCAGGTCACTCAAATTAAGGCACTGCGGCATGTTACAATTTGGCCATAGATTAAGTCCTCTAACCCGGAGATTTCGCTATGAGACTTGAGAAATTAGCACTTGGATCCTTGACCCTGCTCTTTTTTGCAGCAGCGTCAATGGCCCAGGACCGTTCGACCGGCGGTATCAAGGGGAAGGTTCGAGTTGAGACTGGGGCACCGGCCGGCGTCACGGTTGTTATTAGGCAGGACGAGCGCGAGGTTAACCGCGTCGTGACTGACAAGAGCGGCTCGTTTTTAGTTCAGCGTTTGCCGGCGGGAAAGTATGGCCTCACATTTAGAAAGCCAGGCTTGAGTGTAGGCACGGTTGAGAATGTGGAGGTCAAGGCCGGTAAGACCCGTTCGCTGGGAGATCGCTTGATTCTGACCATAGATGAAGGCTCGATCGCGTTTATTCGAGGTAGCGTCTTTAACCAGGAGGGCCGCAGCCTTGCCGGGGCGAAAGTTGAGCTGGCGAAGATTCAAGAGGACGGCTCTACGAAAAAGATCGACGGTCGTGTCACCAACGAGACCGGTTCATTCGTGTTTAGGCTGACGCCCGAAACTGCAAAGTATCGCGTTACGGTGAAACCTGGCAATTCCGAGCCGGTCAGCCAGGACGTCGAAATTGATGGCCCTGCCGTTTACCGCGTGGCCCTTTCTGTTCCGGCTGCTCCCAAATAACGGCCTCAAATTGCCCCGCGACCGGCGCAAGCTCAGGTCTTATGGAGTGCGATGATTGGATTGTAGGGGCGTCACTCCGTGGGCGCCCGTCGTTTTCCGCCACTCACCTCTATCGAGATCCCCTCATCACCGCAACTCGGGGTGCCCACGGAGGGACACCCCTACAATCCCGTCATCGCGCTCCAAGGGTTCCGCGCGGCAAAAGCGGGATGTTTTATTTTTGGCTGGCCTAATGAGGTTGCGTTAGGATGCGGTCAAAGCCATGGAAGACCGCGAAGAATTTCTGACTGCCCGACAGCTCGCAAAGGTATTGCAGGTTAGCGAGTCGACGGTTCGACGCCTGGCTCGCAAGCGGCGCATTCCTTCTGTTCGCGTCACACCACATATCATCAGATTTCATCTCGACGCTGTGCGCGCGGCTCTTGACGTGCCGCGCTCCAGGATTCGCCACGGTGAATATGCCGAGCAAGTTGACGACGCGCAGTTGTCCTTTGATGATCTGCGATTGAGTTGATTCCGTAGAATGCTGCTACCGGCGAGGTGAGCGCTGCGGGTTGAATTCAATCCAATTGCCGTTCTGCCTGACGTAGACCCGTGGTTGTCGAATCGGAAACTTGCGACCAAAGGCCGGGTTGCCGGCCAGGAATTTTTTGATCGTCGCGCTATCCCCCGT
>CAZVHN010000389.1:0-2382 GCA_964626895.1 uncultured Chloracidobacterium sp.
TTGTGGGTGAGGTTCGGTCACGCGAAGAAGCTCGACGGATCTATGATGAGATTGTCAGACGGCAGAGAGACCCCGGACTGCTGGAATACGCCGGCAAAGATCTTTTCCAAGCCAGCATCTTTCCGATTCTGCCGCATTCAGACAAGAAGCTTGAACTTACCTACACTCAGGTCCTGAAAGCTGAATCGGGAACAGTCGCTTATCGCTATCCCCTTGGCAGCGGTCGCCAGACGACCCAGATTGGCTCCGTCTCTGGACGCATCGAGCTGGAAAGCAAAGAACCGCTGCGCAATATCTATTCGCCCTCGCATGCAGTCGAGGTTAAGCACAATGGAGAGCGCCGTTCAGTTGTTTCGTTCGAATCCCGGGGCGGCAAAGAGCCGCAGGATTTTCAACTCTTCTACACGCGCTCGGACGAAGACTTTGGCGTAACGCTGCTGACACATCGCGACGCAGGCAAAGATGGCTACTTCCTGTTAATGATTTCGCCGAAAGACGATTGGTCGGAACGGGAATACACAGCCAAGGACATTGTCTTTGTGCTGGACACTTCGGGGTCGATGGCGGAAGCAGGGAAGATGGAAAAAGCCCTGGCGGCTTTACTTTACGGAATCAGAATTCTCCGTCCACAGGACCGTTTCAACGTTGTCTCCTTTGCCGGTGAAGAACGGCTGATGGAAACGAGGATGATTCCAGCCGATGAACCGGGACGCAAGCGGGGCGAGAGTTTTGTGCAGTCGCTACGGCCGGTCGGCGGTACGAATATCAATCAAGCACTACTCGTCGGAATGCGGCAGTTTGAAGCGAATAATCGTCCCAGAACTTTAATCTTCATGACTGATGGGTTGCCGACTGTTGGCGAGACGAACCCCGCTCGGATCGTGGACAACGCGCGTACAGCGCGGATACCGGGCCTGCGTCTTTTTACTTTTGGCGTTGGTTATGACGTCAACACGGCTTTGCTGGACAAACTTGCGGCGGAAAACGGTGGTGTTGCCGATTACATCGAGCCCCAAGAGGATATCGAAGTCAAAGTCTCAAACTTCTTTGCGAAGGTAAATTACCCGGTGCTTACTGATCTGCGGCTCGACATGTCGGGAGTTCAGACGGATCTGGTTTACCCTCGAGAGCTTCCCGATCTTTTTCGAGGTTCGCAGGTTACGCTTATCGGCCGCTACAGCAATGCCATCGACATGGATTTTGTGCGGTTGCAGTTGAGCGGCAAGTCGGGCGGTGCAAACAGAAACTACCTCTACAACAATCTACGTTTTCCCCTGCGAGCAGAATCGAACGACTTTCTGCCGCGTCTCTGGGCCACCCGCCGTGTTGGCTGGTTAATGGAGCAGGTTCGCACGAACGGTGAGCAAAGGGAGCTCCGTGACGAGATTGTGGATCTGGGGACCCGCTACGGCATTGTAACGCCATACACTTCATATCTTGCCCTTGAACCCAATGCCCAGCCCCAGGAGGTCACGCGGATCTCCGGCGCCGGTAACATCGTCGGCGGATTACGGAGACCTAGTCCTAGTAATGCTCCGCCACCGTCGATGAAAGCCGCTGACGCGCAGGCCACGACGGGCCTTGCCGGCGTGCAGCAAAGCAAGCGGGCGCGTAAACAGAAGGAGGCCGAGCGTTTCGATCGAGACTCTCTCTCGTCCGCGGTTACGACTGTGGGCGGTAAGACTTTCTATCTGCGGGAAGGCGTTTGGACTGACGCGGAGTTTAAGCCCGAAGCCCGTTTGCCGGAGACCGCGATGAAATTCGGCAGCGACGACTACTTTGCGTTGCTGAAACAGAAGCCACGCCTCGGAGACTTTTTCGCTCTGGGCGAGCGCATAGTCGTGGTCTTCGAAGGAAGGGTTTACCGCATCACGGCGGCAGGTCAATAGAGGAACCATCAATTCAAGGGGCAGTGGAATTGTCTTACTGCCTCTTTGCTCTCAGTAAATCTCTTTGCCGTGCGAGTAGTGCGTTTTCCTGCCGCCTGCCTGCTGCTCCTGCCTCCTGGCTTACCATTGGGCCCATGCATTCATCCGACTCGAATGCGTGGCCCAATTTGTATTACGAGCCGGAACTAATGTACAAAGTCAGAATATCAAACCAGCGAGCCGCCGACCGGATTGGAGGTATTGACTAGTCCTGGGAGCGGCTGTCTGGCAGCGGGCTCTCAATCGCACCTGGGTGAGTAAGAATGATATTTCAAAATAAACATGGCCTGACACAATGCTCAATAGCATTTCTCGTTCTGCTAGCTACAGCGTTTGCTACGCCCGCACAGCAGGGTTGGATCGCGACCAAAATCTCGTCTCCGACCGGGGATCTGAATACGGTATTTTTTCTGGATAGCAAACGAGGCTGGGTAGGTGGCGACAACGGTTTTCT
>CAZVHN010000390.1:0-8011 GCA_964626895.1 uncultured Chloracidobacterium sp.
GCTTATGAGAGAAAACCCGATTGCCAGACTTAGAGTGGCGCGTTGAATCTTAGTCCACGATTTCATCTACATCTCCAGAGTGTTTGCTCAGCCTGTTCCTTCAAAAGAACGGCTCAAGCCTCGCTAATTTGCAGGTCAGGAAGGGTGGCTTGCCCCCGCTCGAGCGCCAACGGCGCGACTGGTTGGGTAATATCTCAACGGGCATACCACTAGTGAGGGACAGAGTCCTCTAATTGAAGACATTCAGGCTTGAGCGGTGGGGCTGTAGTTGAAGGCTGAAGTAAGCAGTCGCGCCGTTGGCGCTCGAGCGGGGGCAAGCCGCCCTTCCTGACCTGCAAGTTAGCGAGGATTGAACCGTCCTTTTAGGCGGGCGCGCTACATAAAGAACAACCCTAGGATTCGCGTTTCTCGGTGTTGGGTTTTTCTCGTGAACGTTCGGCGGTCAAACGGCGGTAGACTTCGTCCCGCGAAATCCCAAGCTGCCTGGCGGATTTCTTTAAAGCGGATCGCGCATCAAAACCTTCGGCCTCAAAGCCGGCCACTATCGAAGCCACGCTGTAATGGGATTTACTGGCCCCATCTGTGCTCTCGATTAGGTTCCGATCAATTACTACGACCATCTCGCCGCGGGGCTCGTGCGCCGATTGGGAAAACCAGACCGCGAGCTCGCTTAAACGGCCACGCAAAACCTCCTCGTGCAATTTGGTAAGTTCTCGAGCGACAACAGCCTCGCGTTCGCCCAGAATCTCGCGGGCATCCTCCAATGACGCGACGATGCGATGAGGCGCCTCGTAAAAGACGAGGGTCGATGGAATTGCCGCTAAGTCCGCGAGACGGGTCCGGCGGGCGCCTGAACGCGCCGGAAGAAAGCCTGCGAAAAAGAATTCGTCACTGGGAAGACCGGAAGCCACCAATGCTGAGACCAAAGCTGTAGGTCCAGGTATGGGCACGACTCGCAGGCCCGCTTCGAGAGCCATTCGGACCACCCGGAAGCCTGGATCACTGATTCCGGGCGTCCCTGCATCAGAAACAATCGCCACATCAAGGCCCGATTTAATCGATGCCAGCAGCTCTCCTGCGCGATCGCGCTCATTGTGTTCGTGATAGCTGACGGTCTTTGTTTTTATGCCGTAGTGGTTCAGGAGTTTTTGCGAGTGGCGGGTATCTTCGCACGCGACGATATCGACTTCGCTCAGCACACGCGCGGCGCGGTAGGTCAAGTCTTCAAGATTGCCTATGGGGGTCGAGACTACATAGAGCGTTCCGGCCATGCGACTATTCTGGCACCAAGCTCAAGATATGCGAAAGGCACGGTCGTCGTAATCCTGTCCGACTTGTTCCGAACCAGCGCCGAATTTAGCTGCTATTCCAGAACCGGAGAGTTTTCTTGACAGCCAAGCATCAACACTATATCCCTCACTCACTATGAGCGACGCAGCAAATGATTCCTCAGGCAAACTAGTCCGCGGTCTGAGTCGACTGGACGCCACGATGATAGTGGTCGGCTCGATGATCGGCTCCGGCATCTTTATCACTTCGGCTGAATCTTCAAGACTGGTAGGCGCGCCGGGATGGCTGCTCGCCGCCTGGACGCTGGCAGGCGTGCTCACGATCACGGGCGCGCTGTGTTGCGCGGAACTCGCCGCGATGTGGCCGCGCGCGGGCGGACAGTACGTTTTTCTGCGTGAAGCCTATGGTCCTGCGATCGGTTTTCTGTTTGGCTGGTCGCTCTTATTGGTTATTCAAACTGGCACGATTGCGGCGGTTGCCGTGGCCTTCGCCAACTTCATGGGAGTGCTGACCGATCGCGTAGCAAGCGACCGTTATCTCATAGCGCCTTACGCCATTGGGGGCTACGCAATTAGTCTCTCGACCCAACAACTCGTAGCCGTGGTGATGATTCTGTTTCTCACAGTAGTCAACACGCGCGGCCTACAAACCGGAAAGTTCATTCAAAACACTTTCACTTTCACGAAGACGGCTGCCCTGCTGGGTTTGATCGTGATAGGTCTCTTTTTGGGATGGAACGATCAGAGCGCCGCCTACACTTCCTCATGGTGGAAGCCCTGGGAAAATGGCTGGAAGCCGGATGCTACGCAACTCGGATTTGAAGCCGCGACTGAAGGCACTCTGGTTTTAGCGCTCGTCATGCTGCTCGGCCGCGCAATGGTAGGACCACTCTTTGCCCAGTCTGCCTGGAACAACGTCACCTTCACCGCGGGCGAGGTGCGAGACCCGGGGCGCAATTTGCCCCGTGCGCTCCTGTGGGGCTGTGGCCTGGTCGTCGGGCTCTATCTGCTCGCGAATCTCGCCTACATCGTTACGTTGCCGCTCTCTGCGATTCAAAACGCACCGCAGAATCGCGTGGCGACAGCCACGATGCAGGCCATCCTGGGCCCGCGCGGAACCATACTAATGGCCATTGCTATTATGATTTCCACGTTTGGGTGTAATAACGGTCTGATTCTGGCAGGGGCACGCGTCTACTACGCCATGGCTCGGGACAATTTATTCTTCAAACGGGTAGGCACTCTAAACTCTCTCCACGTGCCCGCCACTGCTCTCATCACGCAAGGAATCTGGGCCGCGCTCCTGACCCTGCCTCGTACTGTTACTACTAATCCACAAACCGGTGTAGTCACCTACGGCAACGTTTACACTCAACTGCTCGAGTACATTGTTTCGGCTGACTTGGTGTTCTACATCCTCATGGTAGGAGCAGTGATTGTGATGCGGTACAAGGCCCCACAACTCGAACGACCGTACCGTACTTTGGGCTACCCACTCGTGCCGATAATCTACATCGTTATTGCCGTACTCTTCGTTCTTGACCTGGCGTACCTGGCACCTTCAACCTCGGGCATTGGTTATGTCATCGTACTCACAGGCATTCCGATCTACTTCGTCTGGCGCCGCAGCGCCAACTCAGACTAACCAAACATCATGGAGCTGTAGCGACCAGGATTTGTTTGAAGTGCGCCGGCAGAGCGAAGCGGTCCGGGGTCCCTAGCGGGGCAGCCCCGCTGGGGTGGAAGACGACGGCGCTTTGGATTTGTTGAATTATCAATCTAAGTTGAGTGGCCGCGGATCTTGAGCGGGGGCGCGCTCCGCTTTGCCCTCTTCCCAACCTGCAAATTTGCTGGGCTTGAATTGTCAACTCAAGGTCGTTGACTATAAGCTTCACCATAGCGTTTCGCTACTACTTTACCCACTCGTCCGCAATCTCAGTTTCGACCTTCACCGGCACTGTCTTCAAGTACTCCTCGCCGGCCGCGCACATCGCACGCTCAACCTTTTGCGAGATCTCTGTTGCCTGGTCGGCATCGGCTTCCACCACGATTTCATCGTGAATGATGTTGACTATCCGGGCGGAGGTGTCGCGTAACTCATCTTTCAGGAGGCGTAGCGCGCGTTTTAGTATGTCGGCGCTGGTGCCCTGGATTGGAGTGTTCTTGCCGTTCCGCTGGGTCATGGAAATCTGCTGCCGGTCATTTTCGTCATAACGAAAACGCACCAGCCGTCCCGAAGCCGTCCTCGCCTGGCGCTCGTTGACCGCGCGGTTAGCAGCCTCGCGCAGGTAGGTATCAAGCCCTCGATAGGTGGCGAAGTACTTGCGCAAAACATTCTCGGCTTCAGGCACGCTCAACCCGGTCATTATCGAAAACCGCTGAGCGCCGATCCCATAAACCACCCCGAAGTTTAGTCGCTTGGCGAAGTCGCGCTGGTCTTTGGAAACCTGGTCGAGGGACACATTGAAAACTTGAGCAGCGGTAACCCGATGGAGGTCGGCGCCGGAGTTGAAAGCTTCAATGAAGCCGCGATCGCCGGAGAACTCAGCGAGGATACGCAGCTCAATTTGCGAGTAGTCAGCGATTACTAGTCTTCGTCCAGTCGGATAGCCGCTGAAGCAACGCCGGTATTCGGTAGCGTGCGGTACTTGTTGAATGTTGGGATTGGTACAGGAAAATCTGCCGGTGGGCGCGCCGATCTGTCGAAAGTCGGCGTGCAACCGGCCGGTCGCTGGATTGATCAGCTCGATCATGTTTTGACCATAGCTGGTCAGCGCCTTTTGCACCGTGCGGTATTCCAGCAATGTGGCGATCACTGGATATTGGGCTGCGAGCGGTTGAAGTTTCCAATTCCGAGTTGAATCGGGGACAGGTATGCCCAGGCGTTCCAGCGCCTGCGTAAGTTGCTGGTGAGAGTCGAGATTGATATCCGCCCGCTGCGGCCCACCAAAGAGCGAGCCTTGCGACGACTCTTCCGCCAGAATTTCCTGCAGCTCTTCCGCCAGCTCGCCGCGCCTCTTTTCGACGATCGCCAGCTGCTCGAGCCAACGATCCTTGTGCATGTAAAAGCCGGCCAGCTCGATATCAGCCACCGGCATGACACACTCAAATTCCAATTGAGCACACTTGATCAAGGCCTCAGCCTTCAGCCGGTCGATCAGCTTCTCGCGCAATGGCAGCAAGACGGCCGCGTCACGCGCCGCGTACTCCAACTGCGCTTCCGACAACTCAAAGTTCCAGTTGCTCAGCCGCTCACTTTTGTCGACCGACTCGTTTAGATATCGTGAGGCGACAGTTTCGAGTCCATGACGCTCTTCAATATCGCCCGCGCTTATCAACTGACTGGCAAGCAGACTATCAAACACACCGACCAAATCCGCTCCCAGGTTATGCTTGAGAAACTTCGCATCAAATTTCGCGTTGTGGGCAATCTTGATTGGCCGCGGCGCCTCGAGCAGTCGTTTTAACGGCAGCAGCGCTTCTTTATTCGCAAGCTCTCTGTTGCCCCCGTTTGCGAAAGCGTCGAGATCGATGATGCTGACACCGTCGGGAGCTGCGAGTTGAATCAGACGCAGACGACCGGTGTAAGGGTCAAGCTCTGTGGTCTCGGTATCAAGCCCAATGGCCGATTGCGTGTTGAGAGCGTCCACTGCTTTGCGCAACTCTTCTTCGGTCTTAATTACTTTGAAGTTCGTGTTCATCAAGCGAATTAACCAGCTATCAACCTCTTGAGCATCAGAATCTGGCCTTTGTGTTGCGCCTCATGATCGATTAGATGATGCAATATCCAGCGCAGGCTCTGCTCGTGGCGCTCGCCCCGTCTCTCGAAACTAATGATCCGTTCCAGGTCATCGTCATTCATTGAGGCGAGGAGGTCGCGGGTTTGGCTTCGGATCTTCGCGATTTCATCCAGGCAAAACTGGGCCGAATAGAGTTTGCTTGCCAGGCTGTCCGGATCCTTGAGCACGTCCCAATAAGGCGCTTGACGATCCTCGGGAGTGAGCTTGTGACCGGAGACGTTGCATTGCATCCACCACCACTCAGCTTCTCCAATGTGCAGGACAAGTGCGGCGATCGAATGCGCTCCAGGAACTGCACGCCGGCCGAGTTGCTGGTTAGTCATGCCTTCGACAGCCTGCTGTAGTTGCTCGCGGACCTCGTGCATACCGCTAACGAAAAACCCAATTCCGGGCGAGAACCCTGCAGCCGGATTCAGAACGTGTAGTGGCATGTTAGTTCACCTCTTTTCATCTCTACACCGTTGCCACGTTGTAGGGGCGTCCCTCCGTGGGCGCCCCTCGTTTCGGTACAAGACCGGCAAAAGGTCGAGCGTAACCCCCCAAGAAGTCTGTGGCCCATCGAGGGGCGCCCACGGAGGGACGCCCCTACAATTCAGTTATGCTGCCGTATGCCATGACGCCGAAGACTCCCTTTAAGCAGCCTGAGATCGTGCTGGTGCTTTCACCAAAATGAGCATAAGTACGGCCGCAGTTGCGCCCAGTGTGCCACTAACGAGAAACGCGGTCGCCGGTCCCCACCAGGTCCACAAAGTGCCCATCAGCAGAGACGCCGGCAGCACGGTGATGCCGAACGCAAGATTATACAGACCGTACGCGGTGCCACGCTGTTCCGGTCTTACCAGGTCTGCCACCAGGGCTTTCTCCGCCCCTTCAGCAAGTCCAAAATAGATTCCGTAGACTAAGAACAATACCCAGACAGAGATCGCGTTGGTCACGAACGCGAACCCGATGTAAACAGCGGCGTACAAAATCCACCCCGACACTATCAAACGACGCCGGCCCAGTCTGTCTGAAAGGTCGCCGCCGATGAGCGAACTTACCACTTTGCTTACATGCAGCATGGCCCAAAGCAACATGAGTGTAGTAACCGAAAAGCCGAGGGTTTGCGCACGAAGCAACAGAAATGCGTCTGAAGAGTTTGAGAGCGTAAAGAGGGCAATGAGAACCAGAAAGCGTTTGAAGTTACCATCAAAACCACGCAAAGAAAGCCGTGGTGGTTTCGAGAAGGGATCGCCGTTAGCGTGCACTTTTTTTTCGGGCTCGCGAACAAAAAATGCAACAACGATGACAGCCGCGAGAGCCGGAATCGAAGCGATAAGAAAAATCCTTGAGTAATCATCCGCAGCAGGAAAGTTATGATCAGCCGCAAAGAGTCTCAAAAGCATGTAGCCAATGAGTGGGCCTATAACGGCGCCTGTATGATCCATTGCTCGATGGAAACCAAAGGCGAGTCCGCGCTCCTCCGATGAGACGGTATCGGCGATCAGCGCATCGCGCGGCGCGCTGCGGATGCCTTTGCCGACACGATCAGTCAGCCGAATGGCGAACACCTGATACCAACTGGTTGCGAAAGCCAGCAAGGGGCGAACCAGGTTAGCCAGCGAATACCCAAAGACGACGAATACCTTTCGCCTGCCACGTCGATCACTAAAATATCCAGCGAAGAGCTTGAGTAGACTTGAGACGGATTCTGCCGCCCCTTCGATCAGGCCCACAACAGCGGGAGAGGCACCGAGAGTAAGATAGAGAAATGCCGGCAAGAGAGGATAGATTATTTCGCTTGAGGTATCGTTCAATAAGCTAACTAAGCTAATTGCAAAGACGTTCCGCGGGAGCTTTCGATATCGCCGCCAAAGCCCTGGAGTTCCTTCGTCGAGTTTTGTGGGACTTATGCGCGCGTCAAATTGGTCGGCGGCGTCGGTATCGGTTTCCCCCATTGATTCTCCGCCGTTAGTGAGAAGATACGCGCCGGGTTGGCACAGGGCGCTGTCTGTTTTGCTGTGGCTTAGCGGCGAGGCGATTGGTCCACCACCAAAAGAGTCCGCCGCCGATCAGAGCCAGCAGAATGACCCCGACAATCGTCATCCGAACGATCCAACGAACCGCAAGGCGAACCACCAGCAGGAGCACTGCTAACAGGACGACGCCCCAGATTATTAAAATGGTCGTGAAATCCATGGAAGTGGTCAGTGGTTAGTGGGCAGTTACTGGATCAGTGGGCAGTTACTGAATCGATGGACAGTGTGCAGTTACTCAACATGTATTCCACCCGCGTTCTGTTGAATTATGCCTGGCAGCGGTTTACTGTCGTCTGTCCACTGCCCACCGCCCACTGCCCACCGCCTACTGCCTGCGGTAGCTTGCCCGCACCACAGTTTTAATATTTCCCCTTATGTGAAAGTCGCCTTCGATCTCCACACTCAGCGGATCGCACGCCCGCACAAAGTCCTCGAGAACTACGTTGATTACGTGCTCGTGGAAAATCTTAACGTTCCTAAATGAGTTGATATAGAGTTTCAAACTCTTAAGCTCAACGCAGAGCTCGTGGGGAATATACTCAAGTCGTATAGTGGCGAAATCCGGGAAGTCAGAGAACGGACAGATAGCTGTGAACTCGGGAATCTCGAAGTTGATCTTTATCTCTTGTCCGGGAAATTCGTAGGGGAAAGTATCGAGCGGATAAAGCTGCATCTCCTCGCGCGGCGTGGAGCGGATATCAAGGCATTGCTGGTTGGCAATATTGGTCGGTTCACTTGGCGGCATGTTTGTCCTCGAATTAGCGCACGATCTTAACTGAGGCTTGCCGAAGACGCCACTGAAAGCCGACTATATGATGGCATTCGGGCTGCGTCCGATGCTGAAGACCTTCACCAAGGCAAGGCCGGCAACAAAACCGCCAATGTGGGCCATGAACGCCACGCC
>CAZVHN010000391.1:0-3480 GCA_964626895.1 uncultured Chloracidobacterium sp.
TGGGTAGGGATGCTCTCGATGCGCGATCTTATGAGAGTGGAGCTGAGCGAGCAAGGGGATGAAATAAAACTGCTGCATGAATATATTCAACACTGAGTGCCGCGCTCGGCAAAATTAGAGTTGAGTACGGACGGCTTCGTCGATGTGGCTGAAGGCCCTGACTGCGCTATCTACTTTTCGACGTCGAATCAGGATGGGCGGGGTAAACCGGCTCGGGATGATGATCGGATTATTCGTTTAGCGCCGGTGAAGTGAGAGTCGACTGGGTCTTTTGAGCGAGGATTGCGGACTTGCTCCAGCCGATGATCTCGTGTGGCCGGAAGCGGTAATGATGAACCACGCGAAAGTGGTGCTCGGTGTTTTGCAACACGGCGTGCGGTGAGTGTGACTTGAAGCGGAAGAGGACCTCCAGAAACGTGCTCGCCGGCGTTGGCCTGCAAGGAAGATGAAGCAGATGACCCTCCGGCGCGATTACTCTCGCGAGTTCAGCCAACCCGTCTTTGAGGGGAACGTATTCCAGGGCTCCGCTGGTAACCACGAGATCAAAAGCGTTATCGGCGAAGGGCAACGACAGAACGTTACCTTGCGTAAACCCCACATCTTGATGGCGTCCGGGGCTTTGTGAGACTGCTTTCTTCGCCTCAACTATCGAAGTTGCGGATAGATCCAACGATGTAATGTTTACCGGAAATCGAATGGCCCGTAAGAGAGCAAGGGTTAGCAGACCGGTGCCGCACCCGGCGTCGAGTATGCGCGCTCCGCGCGAGAGCGAAAGCGGTTTAAGCGCGAGATACTGATCGAGAGAGCGCCCGTAGCCGTTGAGCTTGAATGTGAGATCGTAGAGGCGCGCAATCTTGTCGTAATACGAGCCCGCCTTAGCCTCATTCTTAGTCGCGGTCAGTACATACTCCATCAGACTCTCCTAACACTTTCAGTCGCTGGGTCGGGTACTGCACCGGGCAGTTATAATCGAGGAAAAGTCAGCGCGCCATTGTAGCCTTACCCTCGTCTTTACTCAATACGCCAAGTGATCCCTCCCCATGGATACGCGTCCCTCTACTCAGAAGTCTTTTGAGTCCTGTTCTAATTGAGTTCGCAAGATTCGAAGCCTTGAGACGTTCTCCTGACAGGTCAGACCCGTATTTCGTACTGCCAGGAGAAAAACATGAGAAAAACTGCAATAAAGGCTTGCTGCTCCGTATTGAGCATCATTGCCGCCGGGGCCTTCTTGTTTTCCATGGTCCCGAGCGAAGCCGCGGTTGCCGACTACCGGGTTACGTCATCTCCGTCCGAACACCGGCCGATCGTCGTTGATAGTCGTTTCGAGGTTGATGTGGTGGTCAATGGCAGATCCCTCGAGGAATATCATGCCCGCGCTAAATCCTATGTAGAAGCAATCGCAGGCGCCGAATACGAAGTGAGGATCCGCAATCCATTACCCTATCGAGTCGCGGTTGCCTTGTCGGTGGACGGGCTAAACTCGATTGATGCGCGACGGACATCAGCATGGAAGGCCAGTAAATGGGTGATTGGGCCTTACGGTACTATTCACATTGGTGGCTGGCAGATGAGTTCAGAACGGGCGCGTCGGTTCTACTTCACCAGCGAGCGCGATTCGTATGCAGCCAAGCTGGGGCAGACTTCTAATCTAGGGTTGATCTCAGCCGTTTTCTTCCGTGAGATAAGGCCAATTCCCATTCCTATTGCTCCGCCACCGCGCCCCCATCCGCGTTATGAAGAAGACGGCGTCCGCAACCGGAAGAGATCCGAAGCTCCGACTGCTTCCGCAGAAGCACAAGGAGCTGCGAAGGAGCGCAGCGATTCGATCGCCCCTATGCCGGATGACGAATACGCAGCAACGGGGATTGGGCGCTCAGTGAGAAACGATGTTCGCTGGGTGAATATGGACCTGGATTCACGGCCGGCGGCTGAAGTGACTCTGCGATATGAGTATTACCCGGCGTTAGTGCGCTTAGGCATCTTGCCGCGTCGATACGATCGGCCTGATTCCTTGCGCAGACGTGAAGGCGCCACAGGTTTTGAAGATCGCCGGTTCAGCCCCGAACCTTAAGGAGTACTAGCGGGGAGACCAGTGAGATAAGACGACGGAACACAGCGGCGCGAGCGATAGCGAGCTAGCCATGCCTGAAAGGCATGAAGTTAATAGCCGGGGGCAGCGCCCCCGGTCGGCGAGGGTTTCAGTCCGACCCTGTAAGGGTCGAAGTCTGGACGAACTACACCACGCAGGTTGAACCCTTACTTTGGCAGGTGCGACCCTTTCAGGGTCGGAAACCTTAAACTTTTCCGGGGGCGTTGCCCTGGCTATTGACTTCGTCCCTTTCAGCAGGCTAACCGGTTTCGAATGCTTTCCCTACAGGCTCGCTAGTGCTTCTCTTAGCTATGATTATTTTCTGATGAGGTCAGCTGTGTAGAGTTGCCGGTAAGCGCGATAATTAGCCATAACTTTCTGTACGTAACCCTTGGTTTCTTCAAAGCCAATCTCGGCAGTGAAGACTCCGGGATCTTTGTGTTTCGCGCGTTTCACCCAGCGCGCCACATTATCTTCGCCACCGTTGTATGACGCAGCGACTGCTTCGAGCATACTGGGAAACATCTTCGCCAGGTCCGCCAGATACTCACCGCCGACCAGAATTGAAGTCTCCGGCCGGTAGAGCTCACTTTCGCCAAGACGGCTGAGTCCTGCTCCTGGTGCATACTTCCGAGCAGCGTCGATGGTGAGCTGCAGCAGGCCTCGCGCGCCCGCGGGTGATTTCGCCGTTGGGCGGAACACACTCTCCTGACGAATGATCGCAAGGATGAAGCGTGGATCGAGTTTGCGTGCTTTTGCAGTTTTAAGAATCGCCTGGCGATACGGTGCGGGATATTGGGCGGCAGCGTCAGCGATTTGAGACTGGACGCGTTCGCTTCGTTCCTTAACGAGGTGACGGCTCGGACCCTCGGCGAGCCCGTCGAGGCGCTCGGCTGCAAGCCACCCGTAGTAAGAGCCAGGCGCATCCGGGATGGAGAGGTACGCGTCGATCGCTTCGCGTCGTTTTCCTGCCCGGTCCAGACTGTAGGCTTTCAGATAAGCTGCCTCAGAAGGCGTTGTCAGCACTCCTTTCTGGAACCGCTCTTGGCTGAGTTCATCCGCTGTCACCACTGCTTGCTGCCAATCTGCTTCGGCGAGGTCCAGGCGAAGCCTCGCAAACAGCGCATTGGTTTCAGTTGGCGTGCCTGCAAATCGCTGTCTCGTGCGCCCGATCCACGTAATCGCTTCCTGAGAGCGACCTGCTTCGCGGAGAGTGTCGATAATATTCAAATGAGCAGTGTCGATGCGCTCACCCTGAGGGAAGCGATCGATGTACTGGGCATATCTATCTGCGGCGTCCGAAGGTTTACCCATGCGCAGCAGGGCAGCGGCGCTGAAATTGAGTGCTTCACGGCCTTCCTTGGTTGGACCGTAGTCGCGTACGAGCCGAT
>CAZVHN010000392.1:0-7580 GCA_964626895.1 uncultured Chloracidobacterium sp.
CACCCCTGACAACATCAAGCAGGCGGCCATCGAAGCAATGCGAGCCGGCCAGACGAAATACACTCCTACTGCCGGCACCCGACAGCTTCAACAAGCGATCATCGATTTCTACGCAAGAGAATTTGGCGCCGGTTACGAGCGCTCGCAGGTGATGGGCACCTCCGGCGGCAAGCAAGCAATCTTCAACGCGGTCGTCAGCCTTATCAATCCGGGTGATGAAGTATTAATGGCGAAGCCTTACTGGGTGACGTTTCCCGAGATCGTTGTTTTCGCCGGCGGCGTACCGGTGTTTATTGAGACCGAAGAAGCGGGATTCCTTTTGGATGCTGATCGGATCGAGCAAGCTATCACGCCCCGCACGAGGCTCATAATTCTGAATTCGCCCTGCAATCCTTCCGGGCGTGTGATTCCGCCGGCCGCATTCAAGAGCATCATGGAGTTGCTGACTGAGCGCGGGATCTACGTCATCTCGGACGAGTGCTACCTGCGCTTTGTCTATCCGCCGGCTCAGGTGTTTAGTGCGGCCAGCCTCTCTCCGGAACTTCGAAGTCGTCTCTGCATCGCCGGTTCTTTCTCCAAAACCTATGCCATGACGGGCTGGCGCATGGGATATGCACTCGCGCCGCGCGAGTGGACCCAGGCGATGTTGAAGGTTCAGAGCCACTCGACGAGCAACCCCAATTCCATTGCTCAGGGAGCCGCCACGGAGGCCTTCAATGGATCACAGGAATCTGTAGCGGCGATGCTGGCTGAATACACGGCGCGACGCGCCTGGCTCCTTGAAGCTCTGAAAGAAGTTCCCGGATTCACTTGCAATGAACCGGAAGGCGCCTTCTACGCTTTTCCGAATGTCAGCGGTTGTCTTAAAGGCGAGCTTCGCACTTCGGGAGAGTTTGCCCAGCGCTTACTGGATGAAGAGCAGACCGTAGTGACCGATGGTGCAGGGTTTGGCTGCGAAGGCTACCTTCGTATGTCTTACGCTACGTCGATGGAACAGTTGCAGGAAGGGGTCAAACGAATCAAGCGCATTGCGGAGACGCTGCATTAGTGCCACAGCTTTAGGAACCTCTGATCAGCTGAGAGCAGTTCAGGTTCAGCCTTGAGTCTGAGCCAACCAGCGGGGGCAAGCCCACCTTCCCGACCTGTGAGACTGTCTGACTAGCTCGATTGATCTCGCGTGAATGCCTTTCGATCAAAAACTACAGCTCAACTCTGATCAGCTCGTGGTCGGGAAGGTGGGCTCGCCCCCGCTGGTTGGCTCACACTCAAGGTTGAAGAGTATTGAAGGAACGCACTTGATCAGAGACTCCTTTAGCCTGTAAAGAGGGTTTGGCGAGATCCAAGCCAAGACGCCAGGAAGAGAGCTTCTAGCTCCCGGCCCTGGCGTCTTTTGAATCAAAGCTGAAAGTCACAGACTAAAGTCCGTGCCACTGCTTAATACAAATTGAAGTTATATTCCAACTGGATGTACATTGAGACCGGACGGCCATCCTTCATCGCGGGTGTGAATTTAATCTGCCGCGCAGCTGCAATGGCTCGCTCAGTCAGTCCGTAGGGTAAACCGGATACCGAGCGAATGTTCGTAACCTGTCCACCCGAAGTAAACACGGCCCGCAACACAACAGTTCCTGTTATCTGGTTCTTTCTGGCATCTTCGGTGTATTGAGGTTCAGGCTTCGAGAGTACACGAGCTTTCGAGTTCACCTCTTTGCCGCTGAAAACTCTGTTGTAGTCAGTGCCTCCACCGCCGCCTCCAGGGCCGCCGCCGCCATCATTTCGGTCGCCACCACCGATATTACCACCTCGACCTGGGCCAATGCCGCCGCCTTCGCCGGGTCCAATACCACCGCCTCTACCGGTGCCGATACCGTTACCGCTACCTGGCCCGGACGAGGGATCGGTACTCTTTGATTTGAAATCCCCGTACGGCAAGACGCGGGCGTCCGGTGGAACCAACAGCGGGTCAGCCACGACGGTTGCGGCAACTGGCAATGATGGATTTTTAATTGCAGGTAGTTTGGGATCCGGAGCAACTACCTGCGGAACTGTCAAAGACGCTTGAGGGGTTTTGCCAACCGAGGCCTCCTTCTGTTCCTGACGGCCGCCGCCGCCGCCGCCGCCAGCTTTCTCTGGCTTGGGCTTGCTACCCCCGCCGCTGCCTTTATTTAGACCGGCCGTCCCAGGATCGGGAGTCGGCTGTTCACTCGGAATGTCTATGAGTTGATCCACTAACTCTTGAGGGATCGCGGCTTGCTCCGCTGCTCGCCGTGTTTGAACCCGATCTATCCAGAAAACTGCGAGCACAACTGTCATCACCACAAACAGCGCCGACACTACACCGGTCGCCACGTTGGGTTGAGACAGACCGCGCCAGCCGGCCTGGCTGTAGCCGAAAGCCATCCTTTTGGTAAAACCAAAAGGATCACGTTTGAATTCGGGCCAGGTCAGTTCTGATTCGTGAGCGACTTCTTTGAGTGCTTCGATTAGCCGTGTGGTCAGACCAGCGTCGTCGATAAAGGTCAGATGGTACTCACCCCTTGCGGCAATGGCTCCGGCGGCTCCGCCGGCAGCGGCTCCCACGGCAGCAGCCGCTGCGTAGGCTGGCTCGCTCGTTGCCGGGACCGCAGGCTCATGCGCAGTGGCACGCGTAACGCTTTCCTCGTCCCTGGGAACAAACCCGTTGAGCGGAGTTCCATCCACAGGGCAAAAGCTGAACTTCTCAGCGAACTCTTCCTGGCATGTGGAACAAAACTTCATAGTCACTACCTCTTTTTGGCTCTGGGGGAGCCCTACCGGCTTGGTCGCAGCATCGTCGCTTCCAAACTCCGTATAATAACTGTTTAAGACGCGCTTATCGAGGGCTCTTGAAGGCTCTGGAGCAATCCAGCGCTCCAGCAATCTGTTAAGCTCGTCCTCCGAAAAGAACTCGTCTTTTGGCTCGATGGTGCTCATCTCAAGCCTTCTCCAAAGTAACAATTTCCCGGCTACTATTCAAATAAGGCCACAGCATATTTCTTAGTCCCTGGCGCGCCCGATGCAACCGGGCTTTTACTGCGCCAACGTCTGTGCCCACGACACCCGCAATCTCGCTTAGTGCTAACCCTTCATACTCGAAAAGGACCAAGGCCTCCCGCTGGAGTGGTGGCAAACTGAAGATGGCCTCTTGTACTTTCAATGACAACTCCTCGTCCAACAATCTGCCTAGCGGCTGTTCTCTGACGGGAATTGACGGCTCCTCACCAAACTCTTCCACGGCAGCCTCCCTTGCGGTGTTGCGAAAATGCTTTAGAGACAGATTCCGCGCGGCCGAATAGAGATAGGTTTTCAACGATCCTCGCGCGGGATTAAAGTTCTCGGGGCTCTTGATCAAGCTCAAAAAGCAATCGTGGGTGATGTCTTCAGCCATCTCCATGGATCCCAACGTCCTGTACGCGAAACGAAAAACGCCGGTTCGGTGCCGTTCGTATAACTCGACGAAAGCTGCCTGGTCCCCGCCTCCTGCCCTTTCAAGCAAAAGTTCGTCTGTATTTCTATCTGTCAATCAAGCACTCGATCCTGTAGGAATCGCTTCCTACGTTAATTACCGCCAAAAGGCCAAAAGTTACGGCCTTCCCACAGGCTTTTTTCGAATTTATGCTAAACAATAACTCAAAGACCGTTCCCAACATGGGAATTATACTACCCTTGAACCTGATTGGAGCACGCAATCCCGGGCCGTAGCCTGAAGATCAAACTCAGGCCTTTGATGCACTTACGCGCCAAACGGTTGACGCCCATATATCGCGCATCTAAGATGTTTTTGCTCCCGAATCCTATTAACCGGCAAAGATTCCGTGCAGCTCCCGGCACTTTGTCTTCGCCACAGTCATTATCGTCCCACTTATGAGCCTGACCTTGCAGACCAATTCATTACCAAGAGTCCTAATTATCCTGTATCTAACGGTCCTGATCTGCGCTATTTCCGCTCCGGTTTCCGGGCAAGTGGCAGCAGAGCCGGAACGGGAACAGTTGCTCAACGGTCTGCGGGTCCTGGTCTGGCACCGACCCGGTGACCAGGATGTCCTCCTCAAGCTCCGGATCCATAGCGGGGCAGCATTCGATGTGGCTGGTAAGGCGGGCCAAATGGCCATCCTGGGGGACATCCTCTTTCCCGATGCCAGTACCCGTGAGTATTTCACTGACGAAATGGGTGGACGGCTGGACGTAGACACCGACTATGATTCGATCACTGTAACGCTGCAAGGGCGTCCGCGAGAATTTGAACGAATTGTGGAAATCCTGCGCACCGCCGTAGTAACGACCCCGATCACTCCGGAGAACGTCGCCAGAATTCGCGACGGACGCATCAAGATAGCCAAAGAAACCAATGTTTCTCCTGCACTCTGGGCCGATCGCGCCATCGCCACCCGTCTTTTTGGCGATTTCCCATATGGTCGTCCCCAATCCGGATCCGCAGAGAGCCTCGGGCGAGTTGATCGAGCCGATCTGTTGCAGGCGCGCGAACGATTTCTTAATTCCAACAATGCCACCCTTGTTGTTTCCGGCGGTGTACCAAAAAACAGAGCGATGCGTGCGTTGCGTCAACTGTTAGGTCCGTGGCGCAAGAGTGAGCAGATCGTTCCGACAACCTTCCGGCAGCCGGAAGCCCCGGACGTTCGCACCTTGATAATCAATGCGCCTGCTGACCAGAGCGCTGAAGTTAGATTGGCTACCCGGGGCGTTTCACGTTCTGATCGGGATTTCGCCACCGCAGTCGTCCTGGCAATAGTCGCTCGCAAGCGCTGGGAAACGCTATCGCCGGAGCTAAGCCGCAGACCTGTGTTCGTCCGAAACGAGCCGCACGTTCTTCCCGGCATATTTGTAATGGGTGCCGCCGTTGACACCTTGTTGGTTGGGAAGACGCTAAAGACTGCGCACGATGTTCTCCAATCCCTGGTGAGCGGCCCCGTACCCGCTACGGAGTTGGAAGAGGCTAGAAGCGAAGCTAGTGCTCAATTTACCAAAGAGCTGGAAAGGCCGGACGGCACTGTGCGGGCATGGCTCGACATCGACACATTTGGTCTGCCGTCGATTAGCCAACAGATGGGAGCATTCGGCGCAGTCTCAGCCGCGGACCTTCAACGCGTCGCTTCGTCTCTCTTCGAGAAAACTCGAATTGCCTCAGTCGTAATTGGAAACTCACAACAGCTAAAGGCCATGCTTGAGCCGAACGTGAAAGTGGAATTGATGGGAGAACTCGAGAAACCGCAGCCTGACAAAGCTGAAGTGAAACCAGCAACCACGATCCCGGTCAAGAAGCCTGACTAATCGCAAATCATTCGCAATCTGCTTGCAACCATATCTCCATCTGATTTCGCTTAACTGTGTCTGACAATCGACGGGCAAACGAAGAGGAACACGCTAATCGCGTCCGCGAGATGTTCGCGGCCATCGCCGGTCGATATGATCTTTTAAATCATCTGCTGTCTGGACACATTGATAAGAGATGGCGACGACTGGTGGCGCGCAAGCTTCGGGAAAGCATTGGCTCCGCCGGCGCGCGGATTCTCGATGTTGCCTGCGGCACCGGGGATCTTTCAATCACACTGTCTGAAACGACCGGGGCCCGAGTTGTCGGTACAGACTTTTGTCGTCCGATGCTGGAAATTGCGGCTCGGAAGACGGCGAACCGTGAACCCGATATCCCGTTGATCGAGGGTGACGCCTTGCGTCTTCCTTTTCGAGACGGCTCGTTCGACGCAGTAACGATTGCCTTCGGATTGAGAAATCTCTCGGACGTTGAACGTGGGTTAGCGGAACTTCTGAGGGTGCTGAAGCCTGGCGGCTATGTAGCTGTACTTGAGTTCTCAAAACCAGTCGTACCGGGGTTTCGCTTGCTATTCAATGTCTATTTCACCCGGGTGCTGCCGTTTCTCGGCGGGCTAATCAGCGGATCGAAGAGCGCGTATCAGTATTTACCTGATTCGGTTACGCGGTTTCCTGATCAAAAGGAGCTTAGTTCGCTGATGCGCAAGGTGGGACTTGAATCGGTTGAGTACGAGAATTTAACTGGAGGAATTGCGGCGCTGCATACAGGTAAGCGCCCAAAATAAAGTTCTAAAGATTGGTTGCAACTCACAAGCTGAATTGCAGCCAGTAAAGGACGCAGTCCGAAATAACCTTGTGAGCGTGCGGTTGTCGGGGCCATGCGACTCATTCCGGGTTTTCATTTCGGGCTGCGTTCTATTTTGTAGTTTGCACCACAAATCGCCCGCGCTTGACACGTCACCCCTATCGGTTTTCGCGTCAAGTTTACGCAGCAAACTTCGCGCTAGCACCGCTAGCATCACGCTAGCAGCGCTAACTACTACCAGCTCTGAAGATCCGGCTTTCAGGTTTGCTGGGCTAGCACGGCGCTTGCATTGCAAACGTCGCGTTAGCACGGCAAACACAAAATCGGGCCATTGAAGGAGGCATGACATGGCAAAAAGAGAGGTTAACTTTCCGCACACAATCGGCTTTCGTCTGAGTGATGAGGCCTGGTTCAGCATAGAGCAAGAGGTCGCCAATACTGATCTAACTCCGCATGATTGGTGCCGAATGGTGGTGCTAAAAACGCTGGATCAGGAGTACGGGTTTTCCAAGCATGAGCGTCTTATCTTCCATCAAGTTATCCGTACGCAATACCTCGTCGCGAACGGTTTTCAAATGCTTGCCGATGACACCCTGACGACTGCGACGTGGAAGAAGTTCCGCGACTACGCCAAGGAAAAGGTCGAGTACTTTGCCGACAGCGCGCTGAAAGAATTTCGATCAAGGATGGAGAGCAACGGCCGGCAGTAGCGCTTGACTGGCGGACATGAAGGGTCAATTGAGTCTGAAATTCCTGGCGGGTTACTCTCCAACAGAGCCCCGCTTCCGCTTAGCCAACTGGGGCGCATTGTCAGAGGAACCGTCATCTCTGGCAAGAACTTTTCTAGACAACCGAGTGAGAGGAGCGTAAAAGACTTTCACTTATCGTCCCATCGCGACTAGTTCTCATTGGCCGGTTTTGAGGTGACAACTTATGGCACGAGGTCGTTGCCGGAATAGATGACGTGATGGATGCTCCAAGACGGCAGCATTACTACTTCGCTCATGAGTACCTTCGTGAGAGGGCTTATCAACACCCAAAGCTGCTCGTCGAAAAGCTCCGTGAGAAATCGGCTACAAGCTACCTTAGCTTCCTCTGGGTATCACGAGGTTTGGCTGTCAAGGGTGAGCATGAGGAATTCATTCCAGCCGATGGTTTAGAGTGCTGTCCAATTGAAATCGGTGGCGAGTACTATGGCGCGTTAGTACGGCTCCCCAGACCTCAGAAAATGGCAGAGGCATACTTTGTAGCTATTGTCTTGCCGGTTGCCAGTAGAGCGTCAGCATCGTGCCAGGTTTTCACCTTAGAATTCAGTATGGACGACGATAGGACAAAACGGACTGTCTTAGGTGAATGGGTAGATGGAAGCCATTTCAATCTCGGTTCTGGCCCGCCTCCGGAGAAAGAAGCATTCCTTGAAGCCATAGCTGAGCTAATCGGATCGCGGGCTTGAACGTGATGCGGAAGC
>CAZVHN010000393.1:0-2928 GCA_964626895.1 uncultured Chloracidobacterium sp.
TTGTGTTGGTTGTTGATTATCTGCGTTGCCGCCGTCAGTCTCAATCCAAATGGTATGCGGTTGTACTCATACCCTTTCGAAACTCTCACTTCGCAAGCGATGATGCAGTTTATACAGGAATGGAAGGCACCGAATTTCCACGAGCCGATGTTTCAAGCATTAGCTTTGCTGCTCATTGCGACGTTCTCTGCACTTGCGTTATCAAGTAAGCGGGCTCGTCCAGCCGAGTTGCTAATTCTTGGCGTTACTGCCTGGGCAACACTCCGGTCGGGGCGAAATGTCGCTTTCTTCGCGCTCGTGGCAATGCCACTACTTGCCGAGCATTCGTGGAATTGGGTCACCAGTCAGCACTGGGGCCCGGGGTTCGCTTTGCATGAGAGGCGGGGGCTTGGTACGAAATCTACCTTGAAGGTTTCACTCAATGCTTTGTTACTGCTACTCGCTCTAGCCGTTGTTATTTTGGGCATTGGGCGTGCCGTGGCAAAGCAGCCGGTAATCGAAGCGCAAGAGTTTCCGGCGGCAGCCGTCGACTTCATTCGGGACCAGAAACCGCAGCAACCGATTTATAACGAGTACATTTGGGGTGGCTACTTAATCTGGAGGCTTTATCCGGATTACCGTGTCTACATTGATGGTCGCGCCGATGTCTATGGCGACGGCCTGATAAACGAGTTTCTCCAGGTAAAGGATGGTAAGACAGCGTGGCGTGAACCTCTGCATAAGCACGGTATCCGCACGGTGTTAGTTAAGCCGGATGCCGCGCTTGCCAGCTTGCTCCGCCAGGACGGCGCTTGGCAGAAGGTTTTTGAGGACAAACAGTCTGTAATTTTCGTCCGAAGATAAGGATGATTCAAGTCGCAAAGTAGCGTCTCAAACTCGTTTCAAAGCTTGCTCAGTCACAACTTCAGGAATCTAACAGACGCACGATCCACTCACACGTCATCTGTAAACAGACACTTCTTTGAAGTAAGGAGAAACCTCGCCACATTGGATCCCCTGACCAGTCAGCAATTCAAACCGCTCGCGCAGGTGCTGCTCCACGATCGCATCAACCTCCGGATGGAAGCCGTGGAAGAAGAAGATTCGTCTCATGCGCTCGGGCGACTGCATCGTAGCAATCTTATCTATCAATGATTGTGCCTCACGCTCGAGCGCTGCTCTGCGACCCGTAACGCTAATGCGTCCTTCATAGCCAGGATGCTCATCAATTTCGGTCGGGAAGCTTGTTTCAAACAGCTTCCTGATCGTCCGACCGCGCTGCAGATAGTAGTCGATTGGCAAGCGAGTCAAGCTGGTGAATATCACCACGTCACCATCATTGGCAGTTTGGCTGAGATACGTCGCCATCGCACGATTATCGCACTTGCTTGAGGCCGGATGAACGACGACAAGGGCAACTCCAGTAAATAGGACTAAAGCAGAGGGTAAGAAATAGTTTGTTCTCCTCCCTATGAGCGCACCGATGGTCAGCGCAAAGAGGGGCAGAGCGACAATGGCGAGCCGGGAATTAAAAATTGGCTTAACTAGAGAAATAAGAAGCGGAGTCGATAAGGTTATGGCTAGCAGCCACAGCGGAAGACTTATGATATGTATCTTGCTGAACCTGCGCCAGGATGCAAAACCGCTTCTCCACCAGAGGTATAGAAGCACGGGAAGAACGAGCCAAAGAGCGCCACCGTAAAGCAGGAACAAATCCCCCATCATGGAAAGACCTGGTCTCTTTACCCATGCGAGGCCTTCTCCGGAATGAGCGATCTGACCCAACAAAACTGGCGCCCACAGAAACACGTAGGGGATCAGAGACAGTCCCAACGCGGCGACAAATCTCATCATTCGTACACGGCGGTAGAACAGAAAGTGGCAAACGATCTGGGCGAAGAGTAGAAAGAAGAATGCTAAGTGCGTAAATGTTCCGAGGATGTTGACTAGAATGTAGAGGGCACAGAACAGACTAGAGTCGCGAGGTTTGATCGAGAATTGTAGATAAAGCCAGGTGGACAGTATTGAAAGCAAAGAGAGCAGCGCATACATGCGAGCAAATTGCGCCGAAAGAATAGCAAGAGGGCTTGATAAGTAGATGGCTGCGCAAAGTAGTGCCGTCTTGCTTCCGTAGAGCTCCCGTCCAAGTCCATATACCGCAAAAACGCTCAATATGTAGAACAAGCCTGACAAGCTTCTGACCGCTCGCTCTCCTGTTCCAAACACTCGTACCCATCCAAAGAGAATCTGATAGTAAAGCGGAGGATGGATGTCGGCTTTCAACGTAGCCATTGCTGAACTGTAATTCAGACTGGATGCGTTGACGCTCCAAACCTCATCAGAACTGTAGGCAGTATTCGAGTTGTGAAAAGCAAAGAATAACGAGCATAGCAGCAATAGGAGTAAGCTAAACCTGGCTAAGGTGCGCCTGCCTCCAACGGTCTCAAGAGAGTGATGATTTAAAGTCAAGATCTGTCCACTTGGTAGTGTCAAACGTTTTGAGTAAACGATCGTCTCTTGTCTTTCGGATAGGCGAAGAATGGAATCACTCGGGCCAGTTGCTGCCCAGTCGGACCCCAGGATGTAGTGGTCGGTTCTCACTACCCGTCTAAAATTCCTATTATTAATAGACCTTGATCTTGGTATAGTCTCCCTTGTGAAAGAGCTTTCCTTACGTAGCGTAATAATTTGCGCTGTCTCCGTTGCGATACTGACGCTCTACTCAATCGTATGGCTTCCTTTCGCTGAGAGCTCTTCCGCTAAGCGCTCAGACTTCATGATTTACTACTCGGCGGGAAGACTGCCACTCAGCAAGCTCTACAACATTGAAGCGCAGCGGCAACTGCAAACCGGCGTCGTGGGCTCGCCGTTCCCTGTAGAAGGAGGGGTGATGCCCTTCAACCATACGCCTATCTTAGTTCCCCTCCTGCACCTATTGGTGAACGATGA
>CAZVHN010000394.1:0-4896 GCA_964626895.1 uncultured Chloracidobacterium sp.
CACTCGTCGCCCATCGTTTGGGGCAATAGAGTTTTCCTGACGACTGCGCTGGACGGCGATTTGATTCCCGGAGCAAAACCGGGCGTCACGCATAAGCTATTGGACGGAACTGACTTCGTACACCCGGATGCCGTGGGCGCGGATCGCCGGCACACCTTCAAAGTCATCTGTCTTGATCGTGAGACGGGTAAGATTGTTTGGGAGCGCGTCGCCTACGAAGGGGTGGTAGCCGATAGCCGTCACCTCAAGGCCAGCTTCGCTTCTTCAACTCCCACCACCGACGGTAAATACGTTTTCGCTTTCTTTGGCACTGAAGGGCTGTACGCTTACGACTACAACGGCAGACTCGTCTGGAAACAGAATCTCGGGAAGCTCGGTACCGCGAGTGTCGGCTACGGGGTGTCGCCCATTCTTTACAAAAATGTAGTGATCATGCAGTGCGACGATAGTGGTGGTAAGTCCTTCATTGCGGCCTTCGACAAGAGGACGGGCAAGCAGGCGTGGCGAACTGAACGCAAAGTCGACGTAACCTGGAGCTCGCCTGTACTGGTTCGCGTCGGCAATCGCACAGAGTTGGTCGCCAGTGCTGCGGAGGCAATCATCGCTTACGATCCGGCGACAGGCAAGGAACTCTGGAGGCACAAGGGCTTAGATAGCAACGCAGTGCCTACCCCTGTCGTGTCGAACGATCTCGTCGTGGTGACCTCCGGTTCTCCCAAGAAGATCGCACTCGCGCTCAGGGCTGGAGGTAACGGCGACGTCACCGGAACTTCCCAACTCGTCTGGTCCTACAACAAAGGCACGGCATACGTCCCTTCGCCAATTCTCTACGGCGACTATCTCTACTTGATGACGGGCAACGGCTCGATCAGTTGTCTCCAAGCCAGGACCGGGAAGGTGGAATACGAGGGCGCGCGCGTGCCGAAACCGACGATGTTCATGGCCTCACCGGTAGCATACGAGGGCAAGATTCTCCTAACCAGCGAGGAGGGCGACACTTTCATCCTGAAGGCGGGTCCGAAGCACGAAGTTCTGAACACGAACTCGCTCGGCGAACCCGTTTATGCCTCTCCGGCCATCGCTGACAAACGCATCTTCAGTCGAGGCGAGAAGAACCTCTATGCCATTGGAAATTAGCGGCCAGGAGCAGGGGAAGAACTTGAGGGTCTCCAGCGTCTGACTGGTAAGAGGGGAAAAGTAGTAACAATCCTGACGTGGATAGCGTTCTCTGGGTTGGGGTGCTAGTCCACCCTTCCTGACCCTGAGACTGCTAGACTTGATTCGAGTAACCTGACTTGAGAGCCTTTCAGAGCTACCCGACTGACAGAGTTACCCAGACAGACAGGATTTCATAACCTATCGAAGCATGGGCTTGCAGAGCTAGTCGAGGAGATACGAAGATGTTTGAGCCACAAGAATCCGCACCCTGGTACCGGTCATTAATTGGTCTAATTGCGGCGTCAGTTTTGATACCTCCGTTGGGACTGGCGATGCTTTGGACACGCCGCGACGCCGCCACCAGCAAGAAGATTCTCGGCACGCTGTGCATAGCACTGTTGGGGGTCGGATACGTTTTTCTGTTTGCAGCGTGGCGCAGATCCAGGGCGAATGAAGCCGTTTACGACGCAGTCGAGCAACATCGCGCTCAGCAGGCTGCGGGCGCGCCTGCACTGAGTGATCAATCTGCCGCTCCCGCCAGTGCTTCTCAACAGCCGGTGAACGCCGCGTCACCAGTGGCTGCAGGGTCCGCCGCAACCGCCCCCGCTGCCGCACCAGAGATTGCTGCCGCTCATGCTTCAAGAAACTACTGGACGAACTTTCGCGGGCCCAATCGCGATGGCCGCTACGAAGAACTTCAGGTCTTGACCGAGTGGCCGGCTTCAGGACTGGTGCCGATGTGGAAACAGCCCATCGGCGTCGGTTATGCCTCGTTCGTTATTGCGGATGGTCGAGCACACACTATCGAACAAAGACGAGGACAGGAGGTTGTGACCGCTTACGACGTCACTACTGGCCGCGAGCTATGGAAGCAGGGCTGGAACGCTCAGTACAGCGATTCGACGGGTGATGGGCCGCGCGCCACTCCCACCTGGGACGATGGTCGTATTTACGCGCTGGGGGCAACCGGCGAGCTCCGCTGCCTGGATGCGAAGACCGGTGCAGTAGCCTGGGGACGCAACATTCTCACGGAGAACCAGGCGCCCAATCTTTCCTGGGCCATGGCCGCTTCTCCTCTCGTTGTTGATGACAAAGTAATCGTTCTGCCTGGGGCCGCCAACGGCAAATCCGTCGTCGCCTACAACAAACTGACTGGCGCGCCAGTTTGGAAATCTCAAAACGACGCGCAGGCTTACGTCTCACCCATGCTTGCCACCCTGGCGGGCCGGCGGCAAATCGTTGTTGTCAGTGCCTCGCGCGTCATGGGCCTGGCTCCGGAGGACGGCTCGTTGCTCTGGAGCTACGTCTGGGACACGGACATGGGAATCAACGTGTCGCAGCCGATCATGGTGGATAAAAATCGCTTCTTCATCTCATCGGGCTACGGCAAGGGTGCGGCACTAATTGAGATCACGGGCGGCAGCAAAAACTTCGAGGCGCGTAAGCTTTGGGAGAATATCAACATGAAGAACAAGTTCAACAGCTCAGTTCTTCATGAAGGCCACGTCTACGGATTGGATGAAGGAATTCTGACGTGTCTTGATGTCAATACCGGTGAGCGCAAATGGAAGGGCGGCCGTTATGGCTACGGGCAGGTCATCCTCGCCAGTGGGCATCTGATTATTTCCAGCGACGCCGGAGAACTGGCTCTGGTCAAGGCTACGCCCCAACAGTATCTAGAGGTTGCGCGCTTCCCGGCTCTCGAGGGCAAGACGTGGAATTACCCGGCGATCGCGGGCGGGCGCCTGCTGGTGCGCAATGCGACTCAGATGGCAGCCTATAACATTGCCGCGCACTAGCGACCTGGTCTTGTTGCGAATCCACTCAAGTAGGCAAACTGTAGAACGCTTTTTAACTCTGCCGATTTCCATCCATCCAGACCCGGTCGCTGCTCGCGACCGGGTAAACTCCAGCGATCCCCAACAGGACTCAAGCCCCGCTAACTTGCAGGTCAGGAAGGGGGCAAAGCGGAGCGCGCCCCCGCTCAAGCTGCAAAGTCATTCAACTTTGTTACCCACAACACTGTGATAACTCAAGTCTGTCCCTTTCTCTTCCAATAGGAGTACTAATCAACTCCTTCATTGCTTTCGACAACTTCTCTGAATCATGTTGATGAGGGTCCCTTGGGTTGTTACTTTGGATTTTTGATCGTGGCGCGCTGTGCTTTGCCCCTTCCAACCTTAGAGGGGTCACTACAGTTGTGCTGTGCCTGAGAGAGTTGAGTGGCTATGTGGCTTGAGCGGGGGCGCGCTACGCTTTGCCCCCTTCCTGACCTGCAAATTGCCGTAGGTACCTTTTGGGTTTCCACGCAGCCTCTACCGCTCCTCGGTTCGCTAAAGGCTTCGAAATGGCACGCATCAAACGAAATGGCACGCATCAACAAAGAGGGCAGGCGGATTACTAGTGAGTCTACCCCTTTCATTTTTGTGCACCCGCTACTTTTTGGTAAAGATTCGCTTAGTCCTCAAACGACCCGTTTGGATTATCAATGTACATGTCGATAACCAATGGGTTTCTGCGCAGTCAGTCCTATGCCCACTTCCATTGACCGTCGACCTTCAACAGAGACATGTAATCGATCAAAACAGCAACTTCACGCCGAACTGAATATGGCGCGGCTCACGTGCCGAAGTGATCTGGCCAAATGACGGCGAGCCCAGAAAATTGTCCGGCAAGTTGAAGTTGGGGTGATTGAAGAGATTGAAGAACTCTGCCCGGAACTGCAAATTCATCGTTTCGGAGAGCGCAGTGTTCTTAACCAGTGAAGCATTCAGGTTTTGATAACCAGGACCGTCCAGAATATTTCTTCCAGCGTTGCCAAAGCTTCCGCGGGGCGGGAAAGTGAAAGCAGCGGTGTTGAACCAGCGCTCGGGAGAACGTTCGCCCAGACTCGGATCTCCCACGACGTTAGGCCGGTCATTTGCTCCAAAGCCCAGTGCCGAGATTCCAGTCCCGCTGTTATCCAACTCGCGCAACAGCGCAACCGTGAAGGGCCGGCCTGTTTGCAGCGTCACGATGCCGGAGGTTTGCCATCCGGTAAGAAGCTTGGACCAGGCGCCGTCATTCGCGAGGTACCCGCGGCCTTTGCCAAAAGGCAGGTCGTAGACGTAACTCACCGAGAGGCGATGGGCCACGTCAAAATTGGAACGGCCGCGTTCGGAGCGCAAGTCATAACTATTCTGCGGATAGTTTGGGTCGCCGGCACTCGGGAAGAAGTTTGAAGCGTCATCAATCGATTTTGACCAGGTGTAGGACGCCAGCATTGCGAGTCCTGCCGAAAGCCGCTGTTGCAGGCGAGCCTGAAGACTGTGGTAGTTCGAGCTGGCCCGCGACTCAATCGTATTAATCTCGTCAAACTGCGGAACCGGACGCGGGACAAATGGCAGGCCCGGTGGCAATGCGCTCGGCTGCGGTTGATTGAGATCACGCGCCGACAAAAGCTTCGTACCCTTCGAGCCTACGTAGCCAACTTCGAGTACCCGGTTACGACCCAGCTGCTGCTGCACATTCAGGTTCCAGTGCTGCATGTAAGGTGTGCGCAAGTCGCGCTGAATCGCTTGCGCCGAGTCAGGCAGCGGGAAGGGAAAGAACGCTGGGAATGGGTCGCTTAGTGTCAAGGGCAGACCGGGAAGAGGGAAGAACAAATTGAAATCAAAGGAGGGCTTGTTGAAGTAGAGCGCCTCGCCCGGGGCCAGCGGCGAAGTGTCGTAATAAATGCCGTAGCCCGCACGAACCACC
>CAZVHN010000395.1:0-1889 GCA_964626895.1 uncultured Chloracidobacterium sp.
GAGTCGTTCTTACAACCGATACCGACATTGAATGGCGGGACCATTTCATCCGCCCGCGATTCCCCGAGCGGGTCAGCGACGTACAAAATTGCAGGGGATAACTCCTTTGCCGCTGACTGGTGCTCCGGAGAGGGTGGTCGGCACAAAACGAGCTTTCCTAGCCGCGTCTTCCGAAATCTTGCGAAACTCGGGTGGACCATTCACAGCACGCGCTGAAACAACCCCGCCCTTTTCATCAATCATAACTTCCACCGTGACTGCCCCGGACCATGGCGGCATGCCGGCTCGATACACCGGGGCTGGAGTACTTAACAGCCTGCCTTGGACAACCCCAAAGGTTGGCTTGTCCGGCGACTGAATCCTGCCCAGAAGGTAAGCCGCTTTCTTCGGATCAAGTGACTTGAGAATATTGTATTGCTCTTCTGCTTTATCCCGTAGATCGACAGTAAGATATGCAAGACCGAGATTTTGATGGGCCATTGCAAAGTCGGGCTTGATTCTGACTGCTTCTTCCAGGGGCTTCACTGCTTCCGCGTAGTGCCCTTTATATAGATAGATGGTGCCTACAGCCCAGTGTGCCTCTGCCAGATCAGGCTTCAAGCGCAACGCTTCTTTCAGAGACTCCAAGGCCTGATCACGCTGACCGAGGCTGTGGTAACTCCGGCCCAGTAGATGATGTGCCTCAGCGGAGTCAGGCTTGAGTCGAATCGCTTCTTTGAAAGCGCTAACAGCTTCATCTAACCGTCCGATTTTGTCCTGGCTAAGAACAGCTTCCCAATGGGCTAATCCGAGTTGGTAATATGCGACGAACCAGTCTGAGCGTAGGCGAGCAGCATGGCTGAACTCCTCAATCGCCTGCTTGTATTTTTTTTCGCCTCAAAGTGCTCTTTACCAAGCCGAAGGTGTTCTTCAGCGCCAGAACCTTGGGCCAAGCATTGCCCCGATAACACAATCAGCAATGAGCCCAGGATCAGGACACCCTTTATAGTTTTTGCCATGACCAATATCCGGAGATGGGTTCCGATTACTCAGTCGCCACTCGCGCTTGCCCGAACGCGCTCCTCTTCACTTTCCCGCGAGGAAGGGTCATCGGAGACTTCGTGAACCGGCACCTCGGTTCGCGGTTTTCTGAACATGCCGGCTATTCGACTTGAGACTGCCGACATCGGCGCCGCAAAACGTCGCCAGCGCGCGGTTGATCGCGCATCGTCAAGCAATGAGTAAACAACTGGGGTTGCTATCAGGGTAAGCAGCAAAGACAAACTCTGCCCGCCAATAACCACGATCGCAATCGAGCGTCTTTCCTCGGCGCCTGGTCCGGTACCCAGAGCCAGCGGCAGCATAGCGGCAACCAGTGCGATCGTGGTCATTAGAATGGGACGGAGACGGTCGCGGTTACCTTGCATGATCGCTTCGTAGCGTTCCATTCCCTTCCTTCGCAGGCTATTCATGTGATCAATTTGCAGAATTGAGTTCTTCTTGACCACACCAAACAGCACTAATATGCCCAGTGCGGAATAGAGATTAAGCGTGTTGCCCGTTCCCCATAGTGAAAGCAAAGCAAAAGGAACCGAAAGTGGCAGACTCAAAAGAATCGTGAGCGGATGTACCGTACTTTCAAACTGGGATGCGAGAATCATGTACATGAAGATGATCGACAGGATGAACGCCCAGATAAACTCCGTGAATGTTCGTTCCAGTTCTCGAGCTCTGCCGGAGACAGTGGTGGTATAGGCAGCCGGCAGATTCATTTCGTTCACCGCCCCGCGAAGCGCTTCGATGCGATCCGCCAGGGCGTATCCCGGCGCCACGGAAGCGCGCATCGAAACTTGCCTTTCTCTATCGAGCCTGTCGATTCGCGAGGGGCTGGTATCGCGTTTGATCCTCAC
>CAZVHN010000396.1:0-4221 GCA_964626895.1 uncultured Chloracidobacterium sp.
ACTCTCCTCCTACTGCTTCGTCACCGTGGCCGAACCCTTCCTGAGTTCCACCGCCCTCAGACCGGAGGCTGAGGGGTCGTTGCCGACCACAATTATCCTTCCGTCCTTCAGGGTTGCAGCGGCAAGATTTTTCACAGGTGCCGGCGATTTCGCGGGCGACTTCACTGCCACGCTGCTGCCACCCGCCTCGGGACTCTCCCAAATTCGCGCTCCACTATTGCCTGAGAGTCCGACAGCGAAATTCTTGCTATCGGGCACCATTACATCAAGCAGTGAGTCGCCGTTAAGGTCCCCAAAGGCGATGGAAGCAGCCGGACTAAACCCATCAGCAAACCAATTGATACTCCCATCGGAAAGATCAACGGCTACGATGCGCCCGAGATTTGTGATCAAGACTATGCGGTCCGACGACTTGTCGCCATCGAGATCGACAATTGCGAGAGAGCCTGCAGGGTAATGGCCGCCATCGATCGGTGTTCGGCCCAGACGCCGAAATCCGGCAGTCTCGAAAGCTATTAATCCGTTCTTCGTACCTACGATCATCATTACGCCCTGCGATGTTTCAACAGTTACCGGAGCAGTTGTTAGATCAGCACCCAGCCGAATGGACCGAACATGCTCCCCATCGCCATTTCGCACTTCGATCACGTTCCCATGCAAGGGCACCAGCAGACCGCGGAAGGCCCTCGTATTCAGCAGGACCGGTGGACCAACCGGCCGGCCGCTCAACCTGGTCTCGAATTCTACTCGACCTGTCTGAGCATCCAGGCGAAGTAACTTATTAGTCCTGTCCTCGGTTAGATAGATCTCAGGCCCAGGCTTGTCGTCCAGGTTCGCTGCGATTCCGCCAACTAGGCCCTCTGGCACCTCTACTTGCCAGACCTCTTTTCCACTAAGGCCCTCGAGGGCGCGCAGCCCTTTCTCAAACGTGACCATCACCAGAGTCGTATTATTGGCAGCCTCTAGAACTAGAGGTACGAACTGCCTGATCGCCGACCTGACCGGCGATGCGGCCACAGTGTAGCGTGCTGTCCAAAGCGCCGTACCGCGTGCGCTATCGAGTGCATAGACCGTCCCGGCAGAGTTTGTGGCAAGAAAATCCACGTCACGACCGGTGCGAAGTTGCGCGGTCATCGGAGCCGAGACTTCGCCAGTGGTAGCCACCCAGCCGGGAACGGGAGCGCTACTAGTGGATGGCGATCTCACCTCTAACTGCCCAACCTTAAGGAAACCGTGACTCCGAGACGTGGCTGAGGCAACTCGCCAATGGTAGCGACCGGGCGGCAGATCTCGTGGAAAGTATTCATGACCGCTGACCACTCCATCAAACATCACATCGTTGAATCGTTCGTCGCCGGCTATCTGTAGTCGGTACCGGCGCACACCAGGTTGTGGGATCCAATGAATGTGAGTAATGGCAGCTGAGGCGCTGGTGTTTGGCAGATTCTGGCCCAGGGACGAGAGAGCACATGCAGAGAGGAGCAACGCGAGAACCAGACTCACCCGGACAAGTTTTGATCTGAGAAATTCAGGACCGAACTTCAGCAACTGGGAGGATAGGCGTGGGGCAACAAAGAAAATCATACTCACGGCGCTTCATTAAGCTTGTATCCGACGCCACGGACAGTCAGCACATATCGAGGGTTCTTCGGATCAGTCTCCAGTTTCTTTCGCAAGCGATTGATGTGGGGGTCGATGTTGCGCTGATAACCTTCGTAGTCGGTGCTCCAGACGTGGTCCAATAGCGCATTCCTGGACCAGGCGCGGCCGGGTTCAGAGGCCAGCAACTCGAGAATCTGGAACTCAAGCGGTGTGAGGTCAATACGCTCACCCTGTCTGCTGACCTCATGGCGACGCTTGTCTATTATCAAGTCTCCAACTTCTATGCGCTCACCGTCCTTAGCCTCCGAAACTGTACCTGAGCGCCTGAGCAGCGCATCCACGCGATACTCCAGCTCGCGGGGGCTAAAAGGCTTTGCGAGATAGTCGTCAGCGCCGGCCTCGAAACCGGCGACCTTGTAATCGAGAGCATCGTGGGCGGTTAGGAATAGGGCTGGAGTCTGCACGCCGCGGCCTCTAACGCGCTTCAGCAGTTCAAATCCGGACATTCCGGGCATGGAGACATCCAGGATAAAGCAATCAAACCGCCCGGCTACGGCCGGCTCCAGCGCTGAGGCGCCACTTTCTCGCTCTTCAACCTGAAATCCCAGGCGGCGAAAATACTCCGCCAGCAGAAGTCGCATGACTGCATCGTCGTCAACGATCAGAAGACGCTTCCTAGCGTACTTGGTAGCTGCTTGCTGTTGTTGTTCCAAGACTAGTGACCTGTAGCCGGTGTGATTTGAATTTTACGAAAATCGTGATCGAATTATAACCCAGTTCGCGGTTAGCAATCGACAAGGGTTGCGATGGGACCACGACGAGAAGGTCGAAAGAGGAGCAAATTTAGGTACTGGTTCAGTTAGAGTCCGGAAGTTCAGAGTTCAAACTTTAGTTTGTGGTCTGGAAACGGCAACCTGAAGGTTGAACTCTGAACTTCTGGAGTCAAACTGAACCACTACCGCAAATGACCCAGCCTTGACGCAGTTAAGCAAGGGTAAGTATAGTTGCTCCTTTAGTTTCACAGCCGTATTCAACCTTCCTTTTATCTACGGATCAGAGAGTTTCGCAACCGGCAATGCACGATCTGAGACGACTGGTCAAATACCTACGACCTCACTGGGGCATTTTCACTCTTGCGACTTTTGCGATGCTGCTTGTGGGCGTGCTGGAAAGCGCGATCGGCGCACTGATCGTCCCTATCTTTGATCAAGCCTTTGCACAAGCCGACGGCGAGCGCACCCCTACCCTCTTCGGGCTGCAACACATCATCCCACAATCGGGTCTGGAAGCCTGGAAGATTATTTCGATTTTGCTGTTGGCATTCACCTTTACCAAAGGAATAGCCGAGTACTTTTCAACCTATCTGATGGCGCGCATCGGGCAGTCTGCCGTCCTGAAACTGCGTCAGGATCTCTACAGTCATCTGCTCTCGCAGTCGGCAAGTTTCTTCGAGCGTCACCGCACCAACTATCTCGTCTCGCGTCTGGTTTCCAGCGCGGCGGCAATAGAGACCGCAGTTACCGGCACGATTCGCGATATGCTCCGCGAGAGTTTCACTCTAATAGCTTTTCTCTCCGCGTCCTTTTATTACAGCTGGCGACTGACGTTGGGTTCGTTGACCATTGCCCCAATCATTGCCGTGCTTACGGCAAGGTTCGGCACCAAGCTACGCAATCTCGCTCGCGAAAGCTTTGAAGGAAACAAAGAGCTCACCGATACAGCGCAGGAAGCACTATCCAATCAAAGTATTGTTAAGGCGTATCGCGCTGAAGCGCGGGAATCTGCTCGTTTCACCAAAGTGGCCAGGAGGATCGTCGGAGCGAATTTGCGCACAGCCAGCATTTCCGGATTTGCCCCGCCTACGATCGAAATGCTGGGAGTCGTCTTCGTCGTCTTTCTACTCTTCTTCGGTCAGCGTGAGATCATGTCCGGACGCATGAACGCGGCCCAGTTTCTGACGTTCCTGTTCTTTCTCTTTCGCAGCTACGACCCCATGCGCAAACTTTCGCGACTGCAAAACAGCATGGAGCAGGCCCTGGCCGCGGCGCATCACGTTTGGGAAGTGATGGACGAGCACGCGGAAATTCCCGAGAAAGAGAATGCCACCGAGCTCCCGCCACTCAAGCACGCCATCGAACTACAAAACGTCTCCTTCGATTACGCAAATGAGGCGCGCCCGGTATTGCGCAACATAGACCTGAAGATTCCCGCTGGCGCAATGGTTGCACTCGTGGGTGAGTCAGGAGGCGGCAAATCGACGCTCACAAAGCTCTTTCCGCGCTTTCATGATCCGGTTTCCGGCGCGGTGCTCTGGGACGGGATCGATCTACGCGACGTGAAGCTTTCAAGCTTGAGACGGCAAATCGCGCTGGTCACTCAGGAAACCGTCCTTTTCAATGACACAGTCCTCCATAACATCGCGTACGGCAGGCCCGAGGCCACGCAAGCCGAAATCGAAGAAGCTGCTCGCATTGCTTTCGCACACGTCGTCATCATGGAACTACCGCGCGGCTACCAAACGATTGTCGGCGAGCGGGGAGTTTTTCTCTCCGGCGGGCAGCGTCAACGCCTGACCATCGCCCGCTCGCTACTGGTTGATGCGCCGCTATTAATTCTGGA
>CAZVHN010000397.1:0-3985 GCA_964626895.1 uncultured Chloracidobacterium sp.
ACCGCGCCGGATCTCGGGCACTCCTGGCAGCGATGGTCAGCAAGGAGTACGCGTCTGAGTCTCGGGGAAATCGGACAACTTCGACGAGAAGGTGCGAATTCTCGCTGGAAACGTATTCGGCTTCAGCCGCAGAATAATGGCGATCCGCTTCCAGCCTCTGACCCGCGGCCTGGGACCCGAGTAGCCCCTCCCGGGCGAGTGTGTCGCTCGGCCGAACTCCACTGACCAGGCGAAAGCCGCCGATCTCTTTCGGTAATAGCTGTATAACCTCATCTGAAGGCGGTTTGGCTAGCGCTGTAGAGTTGGGCGCCAGTAAAAGCATAATAGCCAAGGACAATGACGAACAAATTGAATTGCGCAAACCCGTAACCCCGCTTTGATTCCCACAAAGGCCCATCGTAGAACCCGGTGCCTCGTTGGATGTTCCCTGGAAACTATTCAGTTGTGTGTTCCAAGCCCGTCAAAGAGTAGTTTAATGCCAGCGGCGCAACTCGCGCAAAAGCAGGTCTGCGTAATGCCTTGGCTTATTGATGTTGTGCAGCACCGTGCTACCCCCCATCTCGCTGGCATTGTCGACAATCAAATCGCCAAAGCCGAGAAGTCGCTGGGGAATACTCGCGGAAACGGTGACATCCTGAACCTTACTGAGGGGAATATTTCGCGTTGTCCGGGCAACCAGGCCGGTGTCGATTTCGATCTTGGAATCGGTTAGCGTGTAGCGAATCATATTTCGTTTGATGTGGAAATACGCTGGAATCAGTAGGAGGGCCAGCGCAAGTGGGATCGAGATGTAAGCCGGGACGTTGATGAGAGCGAGCAGAAAAACCAGCACGACAGCGCCGACTACTGCTAGTGCGTAACCCAGCTTAATGAAGATCATAGTCGGCCTTACAGTGAAGATTGTGTGCTCAAGCTCCTCCGCCTCTTCTGTCTGACGCAACGGAAGACCACTCTGCGTGCGTGCCAGACGCGTTGCTTCAGGATCAATTGCTGGCGCACCACATCCCGAGCAAAAACGCACGCCCGGTGCAACGTAAGACCCACAGTTGGAACAATTCATCCGCTTTTTACCTCACTCAGTTTGGGACGAAGCCGTCAAAAAAGCCCCTCGCCTTAATCATACCGAAAGAAACCCACGCGTCGAAATACAAAACGAGGCGGAACCCAACAAAGGTTCCGCCTCGTTTCTTTTCCCTGGTGAGTCTGGCTTACTGGCTCACTAGCTGACGCCGGCCATCGGGCGTCTGCACCGCAAAGACGCTCTGCTCATATATCGTGAGAGGCGCGGAGGATTTCTGTCGAGTTGCGGCAAGTTGCTCCTCGGTCATAAGGCTTGCGCGCGCGGCGAGAGGATCCCGAATCAGACTATAGCGCCTGCCGATCCTTCTGACATACTCCTGAGTTTCTCTGTATGGAGGCACCCGATATCCGTATTTCATTACCGCGCCTTCACCGGCGTTGTAGCCTGCGAGTGCCAGGTTGACGTCTTTGAAGAGATCTAACAGAAAGCGCATGTAGCGTGCCCCGCCTTCAATGTTTTGCCGGGGGTCGAAGATGTTTGTGACACCAAACCGTCGCGCTGTTGGAGGCATTAACTGCATTAAGCCGCGGGCACCCTTGGGTGAAATGGCTCCCGGCTTAAAAGTCGACTCCTGATGCATGATTGCATAGAGCAGAACCGGGTCAACAGAATTGCGTTTGCCTGACTCGACGATGAAGGTGTCTACGGCAGAGTTGCCGGTAGTAAAGCCTTCCAACGAGGTGCCCACATTCATGTTCGTTAACCGGGTCAGCGGCGCGTTGGAATGAGAATAGACGAGGTTGCTGGAGGTGGTGAGTTTACGCGAGCGGGCGCTTTTTTTGGATACAACTGGGGGAGCCGGTGGTAGTGCGACGCGGACTCCGTTAGCAAAATCGAAGTTGTCGACTCGATAGCCGGCTGCGGTTTGCGCGGTTTGCGCGGAGATCATTATTGAGCAGGTAAGTAGTAATGCGGCGGCGAAGGGGAACGTTTTCATTTGATTGAATCCTATTTACTTGATGATTACGATTGAGGGCCTCCACCTAGGCTTGGTTCTTGAGGATTTGTGGGGCAGGAATGCTGCCGGCTCTTTGAGCGTTATCCCGGTCCATTCGGGACTAAGGGATACTACCACAGTGGTTTAACGTGTGCCAACGGCGTTGCCGCGAAGGGGGGTGTAAGGCGGGTTTTGCTAAGGTTTTCAAGCGGTCCCCTGCGAGCGGACTGCGGGTCGATAGAGAGGAAGCGGCCCCGGGGGAGGCCTTTCGTTTGGGTAGGCGCCATTCATCCAAACCCTATTGACAGCGGTAGTATGATAGCGACGCTTTACGAAAGACCTCACTTCTTTTAACCCGCGCGCTTCTGCGCGCCTCACACAAAGAGGACAAAAAATGAAAAAGCTACTCACACTCACACTCTCGCTGTCTCTGCTTTTCGTCTATTCAATCGCAGCGTCAGCTCAAGATTCCTCCACCACTTCAAAAACAGCCGGCAGTTCCAGCAGTAGCCGGAAACGCGGGCCGGTATTCCGCGCCAACAAGGAGCAGGTAAACCAAGCCCAGGTAATTCTCAAGGCCCGAGGTTTGTACAGCGGCGGTACCACCGGCAAACTTGATGAGGCAACTCGAGCCAGTCTTAAGGAGTATCAGAGAGCTGAAGGTCTCAAGGTGACCGGCACTCTGAATAAGTCGACGCTGGAGAAGATGTCCATCGAGCTGACTGACAAGCAGAAGGCAATGTAATTCGAGCCGGCGCCTGGGAAGTTCGACCGGGCAAACAAAAGCGCGAGTGCGTGTTTCAAAACACACACTCGCGCTTTTTTGTTGGATCGGCGTTCAGGTTCTCTAACCAAGCAATCGTTCTACAATTCTGTAGCTGGCTTCCAGGGCTTCCGCGAGTTTCTCCGGTTGATTCCCACCACCCTCAGCCATGTCAGGCTTGCCACCTCCGCGTCCGCCGACGATGGGCGCCAGTTCCTTGATCACCTGACCGGCAGGTACACGTTTTGAAATATCCGGTGACGTTCGCACGATCAAGGAGGCCTTTCCGTCCCCCGTACGGCCGAGAACAACCACACCTGATTTGATGCGCGCGAGCAGCGTGTCGGAAAGCTGCCGCATTCCCGCTGCGTCGAGACCGCTGGCTTCACGTGCTACTACGCGCACCCCTGCCACCTCGCGCGAGTCGTCACCGTTTGCAGCAGAAGAGCTAATTGCGCCACTCGCGATTTTCATGCGCAGATCGTCGGCTTCGCGCCGAGCTTTCTTCAACTCGTCTTGTAGTCTCTCGACTTGCGTCGGGAGTTCTGTGCGCGAAGTGCGCAAGCCTGACGTTACCCGGTCCAGAATCGTTTCCGCCTCGTGAAAACGTTCGAAGGCGTCAACACCGGTGACTGCTCTTATGCGCCGCGTACCGGATGCAATCGATTCGTCACTCGTGATCTTGAATAAGCCGATGTCGCCGGTCGCGCGCACGTGCGTGCCGCCGCAAAGCTCTTTGGAGAAAATGTCTTCGTCCCCGCCGGGGCCTTTGATCGAAAGCACGCGCACCTTCTCGCCATACTTCTCGCCAAACAGGGCCATCGCGCCCGACCGCATCGCTTCTTCCGTCGCCATCTCATTGGTCTGTACAGGTTCGTTCCGCAAGATGTGATAGTTGACCAGGCGTTCTATTTCTTCGATCTCGGCGGCGGTCAACGGCTGATAGTGGGTGAAGTCGAAACGCAGATACGTCGGCGCCACCACTGAACCAGCTTGCTTGACATGCGTTCCGAGCACTTCACGCAGCGCCGCATGCATCAAGTGAGTCGCCGTGTGATTGCGCCGCGTGGCGTCGCGCTTCTCAACATCAACTTCAGCGGTGACAATTTCTGGTGCCGGGTGATTAATTGCGCGGTGCAGTGACTCGTCAGGTGGTAGATTCCACTGCACTTGGGAAGGTGTGTGATGGATTGCGCCCCGATCA
>CAZVHN010000398.1:0-19656 GCA_964626895.1 uncultured Chloracidobacterium sp.
ACTTCTACCAGGACATTTTGGTGCTCGTGGGGAGCAAACGCTATCGCGAGCGGAAAGGTTCGATCGTAGAGCGTGAAACAGACGAAATCGATCCTCGGCCTGCCGGGCACAGGAAACTCGTTGAAACCTGCCAGCGCAAGCGCGCGTGTGAGTTGTCGAGCGCGGTCGGGTCGGAAGTTGAAAAAGATGATCGCGTCTTCGTCCCTAAGTGTCGCCACAGGTTCCCCACTGGCGTCTACTATCACAATCGGTTCGATGAATTCATCGGTAAGGCCTTGCTCGTAGGCTCGCTTGATCGCGCTTACCGGATCAGTGGCCCGCTCACCTTGGCTGTGAACCAACAAATCATAAGCACGTTTGGTTCTTTCCCAGCGTTTATCACGGTCCATCGCGTAGTAGCGGCCCACGAGAGTGGCGATCCTGCCCACTTCAATCTCCTCAATCTTTTTTTGCAGCATCGACACATATTCGATCGCTGAGGACGGCGGAGTATCGCGGCCGTCAAGGAAACAATGGACATAAACGCGTTCGAGTCCATGGGCCCTGGCCATGCGCAGTAGTGCGTAAAGATGTTCGAGTGACGAATGAACCTGGCCATCGGAAATCAGCCCCATCAAATGCAGCGCCGTGTTCCGTTTCTTAACGCCTTCCATCGCCGCGACCAGAACCTCGTTTTTGAAGAACCCGCCGGAGCCGATTTCATAGTCAACTCGGGATACATCCATCCGGACCACGCGGCCGGAACCGATGTTGAGGTGGCCCACCTCGGAGTTACCCATCACTCCGACAGGAAGGCCGACTCGCGCGCCGGAAGCCTCGAGCAGCGTGTGAGGATAGGATTCAGTTAATTCGTCGTAGTAAGGTGTTGCGGCGAGGGCAATCGCGTTTCCTTCACGGATAGGCGAATAGCCCCAGCCATCGATGATTATGAGCGCGAGGGGTGTGTTGTTCTTCAAGTCTGCCTTAGAGGTGAATTGGATCGTGATCTATTGAGCGGCGTCCTGCCAGTAGTCCGGTGTTTCCTTCATTTGGGGATCCGGTCGCTCCATCCAGCGTTCCGGCCGCTTGAGCTCGACGAAGCCAAACTGACGATAGATCTCGTGCGCATCTTTGGTGGCCAGCACCCAACGGCGGAATTTCTGTAGCTCCGGATGCGAGAGGATGACTTCGACCAGCCACTTACCGAGGCCTCGCCCGCGATATGTATCAAGGACAAAGACGTCCGCGAGCCAGGCAAAAGTTGCATAGTCTGTGACGACTCGAGCAAAACCGATTTGCTGTTCGCCATTGTAGAGGCCGAAGTTAAGCGAGTGTTCGATGGAACGCTTTACAGTCTCAACGGCTCGACCCTGGGCCCAATATGAAGCCTTCGAGAGGAAATTATGAATTACCGGTACGTCAAGGCGATCTCGATCAGTGCTGATTGAAAACTCCCCCCGCTGCCACTCACGACTCATTTGCGCCACGGAACCTCGCGTAACCTTCCAAGCTTTCAACAGAAACCGCTGCCTTCAACGTCTCGCCGCGCGGGTTTTCTTCGGGCGGTGGTTCGTTTGCGACGCCGGCGCGATCTGGTAAAACGCCGCGCGACCGGGGTAGCGTGCTGCTCCGCGCAAGTCTTCCTCGATACGCAGGAGTTGATTGTATTTCGCCATCCGATCTGTGCGCGATAAGGAGCCCGTTTTGATCTGGCCGGCGTTGGTCGCGACGGCGAGATCGGCAATGAATGGATCCTCGGTCTCTCCGGAACGGTGCGAGATGACTGCCGTTCGGTTGGATGTTTTTGCCAGCTCGATGCAATCAAGGGTCTCAGTGAGCGTGCCGATCTGGTTCACCTTGATCAGGATCGAGTTTGCCACGCCCAGCTCGATTCCTTTGCGCAGGAATGCGGTATTCGTGACAAAAAGATCATCCCCAACCAACTGCACGCACTTGCCAAGCTCATCCGTCAAAGTCTTCCAACCGTCCCAATCGTTCTCGGCCATGCCATCCTCAATGGAGACAATTGGGTATTGTTCGGTCCAGCTCTTCCAATAAGCAACCATGCCATCACTGGAAAGCTTTCGCTTGTCGCTCTTCTTAAACACATAAGACTTGCCGTCGAAAAACTCGCTAGCTGCCGGATCGAGAGCCAGCAAGCAATCGGTGCCGGCTTTGTATCCCGCCTGCGTTATGGCCTCGAGTATGGTTTCGATCGCCTCTTCATTTGATCGCAGGTTTGGGGCGAATCCGCCTTCGTCACCGACGCCGGTGGCGTAGCCCTTCTTCTGTAGGACAGATTTAAGTGTATGAAAGACTTCCGCCCCGATTCGGAGAGCCTCGCGAAAAGCAGGTGCGCCAACAGGCACGATCATGAACGCCTGGAAGTCCACATTGTTATCGGCATGGGCCCCGCCATTAATGATATTCATCATGGGGACTGGAAGAGTTCGCGCGTTGGGTCCGCCGATATACTTGTAAAGCGGGATCTCGAGATAGGTGGCAGCCGCTCGCGCAGTGGCAAGTGATACGGCTAAGAGTGCATTCGCTCCGAGTCTCGATTTGGTCGGCGTGCCATCGAGTTCAATCAAAGTCTGATCGATCTCGGTTTGATCGAGCGCGTCCATGCCCCCCAGCTCGGGCGCTATAACGTCATTTACGTTGCGCACAGCCTTCAAAACACCCTTGCCGCCATAGCGTTTCTTATCACCATCGCGTAGCTCGACGGCTTCATGCTCTCCCGTTGACGCGCCTGAGGGTACCGCTGCTCGGCCCACTTCACCGCCCACCAGCGTAACTTCCGCTTCCACTGTGGGATTGCCACGCGAATCCAGAATCTCTCTCGCTTGGACCTGATCAATCCAGCTCATTTTTGATTTGGCTCCTGCAAAGTGTAATGTTATCTGGCTGCGCGAGCACCCGCCGCAGTGGTCGCAGATCCAGATACTTCGGCTTCCTCCGGTAATTCCAGACGCACGCGCATCACTCGGCGACGCTCAACTCGTTCGACTCGAAACACCAGGCCGTTGTGTTTCACTACTTCACCTGGTTTCAGCACGTGGCCCGCGGCAGTCATTAAGAACCCGGCGATGGTCGTGTAAGCTTCAGATTCCGGCACTGACAATTTAAGCCTGCGATTCAAGTCCCGGACAGCCAGCCCGCCATCCAGCTGGAACTGTCGTTCGCCCACCGGGTTAATCTGCTCGTTAACTTCCTCGTCGTGTTCGTCAGATATTTCGCCAACAATTTCCTCGAGTAAATCTTCAAGCGTAATAATTCCTTCGAGTCCGCCGTGCTCGTCCACGACGAATCCGAAGTGGGTCTTGCCTTTTTGCATCTGCTGCAAAACATGTTCAAGCCGCGCTGTGTCTACCACAAACAATGGGGGCTGCATGACGTCTTCCAGACGAAAATTTTCGGGATTGAGCAAATAAGGCATTACGTCCTTGCTGTGCACGAACCCAATCACGTCATCTATGGATTCGCGATAAACCGGAAGACGTGAATAGCGATTCTGCTCAAAGGCCTTGGTAATGGCTTCCAAAGAACAGTCGCTGGAGATTGCCGCAATGGCGGTGCGGGGTACCATTGCTTCACGCACCAGCGTGTCCGAAAACTCGAACACCCGGTGAATCAAGCGGCGCTCTTCCGCGCGCAGATGACCGCTGTCACGGGAAATGTCCACCAACTGCCGCAGCTCAGCTTCGGTATAGCTCGACGCGTGTTCCGAAGTTGCCTGCAGGCCCACGAGGCGAACCGTTCGGGCACTGGCCCAGTCGAGAGCGCGGATGGGCCATTGAAACACTCGATAAAAAAGCTCCATCGGCAGGGAAACGGCCAAAGCAACTCTCTCTGCCCGCGCCAGACCAAATAGTTTGGGCGCCTGCTCACCCAGCACGATATGCAGCGAAGTGATTATAGAAAAGGCTATTCCAAAAGCCAGACCGTGCCTGAGCGTGTCGGAAAGCCCGGAGAAGGGTCGTTCCAACATGCGCGCGATTACGGGTTCACCTACCCAGCCCAGGCCGAGCGAGGCTAGAGTAATTCCCAGTTGTGACGCCGAAAGGTAAGCGTTCAGATTGTTGAGGAGTCGTAGTAGTCGGGTTGCAGAAGCCTTTCCAGCCGCCGCTAGTGTCTCAATGCGTGAGCGACGGACACCTACAAACGCAAATTCGGCTGCCACAAAAAAACCATTGGCGGCAACGAGCAACATCACAGCACCCAGCTTCAGAGCGAGCATTGCCACACTGGTTGGGGCACTTGCGTCACCATCGGAGAGCATCAGGGTGAAAAGATAACTTAGCGGTTCGGACATTCTTCAAAAGAGGGCGGGGTGCAGCCGACTCCAAATCAACTGTTAACGTGGGGGATTATAGCATGCGGGAAGTGGCCCGAGGCATAGGCATACCGGCTCTGAAGATCGTATGCGGTTCTGAATTGCGTGAGGATCACCTGGATTCTCAAGAGATTTTCTTTAATGACCGGCGGCAGCCCCTGCGGCACGAGCGCGAACTGGGCGCCGATCATGCTTGTTGCAGGCCCGTGCGAGAGCTTGTTCGACCCGGGGCTCGATGTTGCATTCCGGTTGCCGACAAACTGCGGCCAGCTCGGAAACGACCAGATATCGAGAGCGCTCGAGCATGCGTTGCTCGCGAAATGAAAGCGGCTTGAGGTGGCTCAAATAGGTCAAATGCTTAAGCACATCAGCGACTTCGAAGATATCGCCGGTCCGCATCCTCTCTGAGAAATCCTTGAAACGATCTTTCCAGTCGTTTGCGGGGGGAGAGAAATCATCGGCCAAGGTCTTCAGCAGCATTTCACATTCGCCCGACGAGATCGGTGACCGCAGGCCAACTTCCGATGCATTAGAAACCGGGACTAAAACCAGGGAGTTGTTTGCAGCAAGACGGAGCGTATAGAAAGGAAGTGAGGCAGCGCCTATTTGCTTCTGTTCTATCTGCTCGATTGTCCCGATTCCGTGATTTGGATAAACCACTTTCTGGCCGACTTTGAAGCCCACACCGCACCTCCATTGATGCAAAAATCAGACTGCGCAGCATGCGCGGGTCCGGGGGAAACCCTTGAGTGACGCAGCACGCGTCGGGCCCCTCTAGGTTAGGTAAGTGCTGGAAGTCTAGCAAGCGCTATTGGAAAGCGTCAAGCTTTTCGACTGACGCCCGCGTTACGTGAAATTAGAACAATAAGGAGAGCACCGAAATCAGCTTGACAAGTCACTTTGTTCTAGCAGCGTGAATTACGATCCGCCGCGTTCCGAATGCAGCGCGCATTGGCGCGGATTCCCCTAACGCGCGCCTATGGAACCGTGAATGGCAACGAGTAGCAACGAATAGTTCGTCATGTTCATAACGGATTCGCCAGGTATTGTCTCGCCAAAGCGGATTCGGTTTGTCAGCGTGAGCCCATCCTGCTAGGATCGAAAACCAGAGGATTGATTGTTCCTCAAGCAAGGTCAATGTTTTCCCCAAGTACAAATCTCTCGAAAGTGGTTCCGCAAATTAATTCGCCATGGCACTTCTGAAGATCACCGATGCAAGCGGCCGTCAGTGGCAGTACAGCTTCTTGCCAGGGGCCGCCTGCACAATTGGCCGGGCGCCCGATAACGCGGTAGTAATTGATGACCCGCGCGCTTCGCGCTACCACGCGCACATCAAATCCGTAGACGAAGGTTTGTTCACGATTGTGGACGGAGCCCTGATCGATGGACAGCTTCGTCGCAGCGCAAACAAAGTCTTTATCAATGGTGAGCCTCGTTACGAACATCAATTAAAGAATGGTGATCGGGTAACAATTGGCGCCAGCACTCTGCGCTTTGAACAAACGGTAGAAGAACGCACCAGCGAAGTCCGTTACGATGACAAACCTCTCGGGCACACGCAGTTACTGATCTCTGCCAATGATGTAATGACCACGGTGCTCCATTCGACCTCTGGCGAAGTGCCCACCGCTTCTCCCGCGCGCGACAAGGTGCTCGAGGCGCTGCAGCGGAAGGCCAATATCCTCAGTGCGCTTTACGAAATGAGCAAGACGTTGGGCTCAGTTTTCGACCTTGACGCAATCTTCGCAAAAGCCACGGACATTATCTTCCGATCGACGCCCGCCGACCGCGTGGTGGCCCTGCTTGCCGAAGGCAGCGGCACCGGCAACCTTGAGGACGTGAAGCTAACCCCGATTGCCATGCGCGCTCGTGATCAGAAACTCGACGACCACGCGCGCAAACTGAGCATCGGACGGACTATCACCAGGAAGGTAATGAAGGACCGGGTGGCCCTGCTTTCGCAGGATGCGGCCTCAGACGAGGAGTTTGCAGGAGTTGATTCAATAGTCTCGCAGGGAGTGCGTTCCACGATTTGCGCGCCTTTGGTAGCCGAGTCGCGAGTCCATGGCGCACTCTATGCCGACCGGCTGGATCCTTTTGCTGCTTTCAAGCCGGACGATCTCGAGTTGATTAGTGCCGTGGCCGCACAGACGGCGATTGCTGTTGAAAATGCTCGGGCGCACGAACGTCTGGCGCGCGAGGAAGTCGCACGAGCGAACTACAGCCGCTTTCTTCCAGAGTATGTCGTCAAGCAGATGCTTGATAATCCCGAATCGTTCAAACTCGGCGGTGTTAACCAAACTATTACGGTGCTCTTTGCCGACATTCGCGGATTCACGCGCCTCTCCGAGCACGCACCTCCGGAAAAGATTGTGGGTCTGCTTAACAGATACTTTTCTGCCATGACCGACATCATTTTCGCGCACGGCGGCACGCTTGATAAGTATCTCGGCGACGGACTAATGGCTCTCTTTGGCGCGCCCACGACAACTCCCGAAGATGCGTCTAACGCCCTGAACGCAGCGGTGGCAATGCAGCGTAGAATCATCGGCGTCAATCAGGAATTACGCGCCGAAGGGCTGGCCGAAATCGGAGTGGGCATTGGGATGCACACCGGCGAGGTGACAGTTGGTTACATTGGTTCTGAACGACGTTCGGAGTACACGGCTATTGGTGACGCGGTGAACACGGCGGCGCGGCTGGAGTCAAATGCAAAGGGCGGAGAAATTTTGATCAGCGAAGCGACGTCGAAGGCAGCAGGCAAGCGGTACAAGCTCAAAGAGCGAGAGCCCATCACGGTCAAAAACCGTGAGCAGCCTGTGCCTTTGTTTGAAGTTGACTGGCAGCGTGCCAGCGGCGCGCTCTAAACATGCGCGTAATCGTCTCATGTCAGAACCGCGAGCGGTAGCAACCGGGTCGATTAATTAATCGTCTCGGCGGGAATCAAGGAGGCTGGCAGTAATGGTGAACGCGTTCTGGCACTCTTCGGAAGTCCGTTCGCTTTCACCATTTCTCTTTGAATCGTTATGTCCTTCATGAGCAAGACCAGCTCGTTCATCGGTCTAAACGCGCTGCGCAATCTGGTGTCTGATTCGATGGCGATCGACATGGGATCTGCACGCACGATCATTGCTGTGCGCGGACGCGGTGTGGTCATAGACGAACCTTCCGTGGTGGCAGTCGACAAGCTTTCTGGTGAAGTAATCGCGGTTGGGAACGAAGCGCAGAAGATGCTGGGGCGCGAAGCCCGCGATGTGGCGGTTATTGCCCCGTTGATCGATGGTGTGGTAGCCGACTTTGAACGAACGCGCGTCATGCTGGATCACTTTGTGCAGGAAGCGCGAAGCGGGACATCGCATTTCAGTCGGCGGGCAATCATGAGTGTGCTTTCGGGGGTCACCCAGGTTGAACAGCGCGCGCTGCTGAGCGCCGCGGAAGAAGCGCGTATCGGACGGGTGTACATGGTGGAAGAAGGTTTGGCTGCCGCAATTGGAGCGGGTGTTCCCGTCGACGACCCTCATGCATCGGCAGTGGTCGACATTGGCGCCGGCACCACCAACATCGCAGTGATCGTGAATGGAGCAATCATAGCCTCGCGAGCAGAACGGATCGGTAGCTCCGACATCGACGCAGCGATAATGGATCGACTGCGCCGGCACCGAGGACTCTCGATTGGAATACCAACGGCGGAGAGCCTGAAGCTGGAACTGAGTTCTGCTATTGAGCCGAAAGACCCAAATCAAAAGATGGAAGTACGCGGACGTGACGTGCAGACAGGAAGTCCGGGCGCCGTGGATGTCAGCGCGGCTGAGGTTAACGCGGTAACGTTGCCGATTATTCGGCGCATAGCCGACGAGGTCCGCTCTACCCTCACTGAGTTGCCTGCTGAGGTTGCCGGCGACATCTACGACCGTGGGTTAATCCTTACGGGCGGCGGAGCTCAATTGGAAGGACTGGCCCAATATCTACAGAAGGAAGTAGGCCTTTCCGTCTCAGTCGCTGACGACCCTCGGTTTGCCATCGTCAGGGGGCTATCACAGATGTTTGACGAACCGCTGCTGCTGCGTCGAGTGGCGCAGACCGAACCGCAGCCGGTGTTCGACACTGCAACTACTGTCTTCGAGAGCTAGTCGGACCTCGATCGCAGAAGGCGATGAGGCACTTTGTATTTTTGCAGACCGATGATCGAGAGTTATGAGCATCGCCGGGTTCTTTAAGAAGAGCATCACCGTTGCCAAAGTGTATGGGATTCCTGTGCGCATCGATTATCGCTGGTTTGCAGTAGTGGCCCTGAGCGTGTGGTTGATTTCCAGTAACCTCCAGGGCAACGTAATTCACCTTGGCAACGTGCGTTTGCCTCCTCTTGATCCGGCCACCGCCTGGTTGCTCGGAGTTATCACCACTGCCGGACTTTTTCTCTCCGTATTTGGGCACGAGTTATCTCATGCGCTCATGGCCCGCGCTGAAGGTATCGAAATCGACGAGATCGTGCTTCATCCCTTCGGCGGGTTGGCCCGAATGCGAAGCGCGCCCGAGAATCCACGAGCTGAGTTTCGGATTGCGGTCGCTGGTCCGGCAGCGAGCTTCCTTTTTGCCTTACTCGCCTTTGCCGGCGCCAAGATCGCTGACTCGGGAGGTTACATCGCCACCGCAGTCGTGTTTTTTCTGATTGCCGGAGGAAATCTTCTGCTGGCAGTTTTTAATCTGTTTCCCGGTTACCCGCTGGATGGCGGGCGTGTCTTGCGAGCAATTCTTTGGCGGCGCAGCGGCAACATAACCGAGGCGACAAGGCTTTCAGGAATCTGCGGAATGCTCATTGGCGTCACGCTTATACTGTTTGGGATTTACATTTTGATCGCTCCCAACTGGAGACCGTCCCAACCCTATTTCATGGGAGCTTGGTCAATTCTGGTGGGCCTGTTCTTGCTGGATACCGCCGCCAAGCTGGTGAAGAGCGCGCAAGGCGCCAGGGTGGTTACGGTGGGAGACGCGATGTCTCCGGCAATTTCGATTGCCCCGGAACTGACCATCACCCAGTTGATCGATGATTTTCTTCCCCTTCATCGGCAGACGAGTTTTCCCGTGGCCCTGGACCACCAACTGCACGGAATTCTCACTCTTGAAGATCTAAAGTCGCTTCCCCGGGAGCGCTGGCGCCTCACGCGCGCCCGGGATGTCATGCGTCCCATTGCCCCGAGGTTTTTTGTAGAACCCTCGACCACGCTCGACTACGCCCGGGAATTGATGAAGAGAAACGGCGTAGGCTCGCTTGCGGTCATCAATAACCACGGCAAACTGGTGGGATTTCTACAAAGCGGAAAATTGCGGCCCCGCGCGACCAGGAAAAAAGCCAAGACTGGGAAAAGTTAACCCTTCACAGTTTAATGAAACACAAATCATTACAGCTGATCGTATTCTTGGGTGTGCTGCTGATCGGTAGCCTCACTTATGGACAAGGTTCGCTCGGGGCGATTCAAAAGAAACGTCGCACAATGGAAGATTACAAGCCCAGCACACTAAAGAAAATTTCTGGGGCGACCCTCAATCGAACTGGGCTCCAGCCGTTCAGAGTGAGAGTCGAATACACGGAATCCGTTAGGCCCATTTCTTCAACGCGCAACGATTTATTGCATCATTTTGCGCAGTGTTGTGCGGGGGACCCGGGTCATTACACTAAAGCTTACCTTCGCGAAATAGAGTTTGTTGAGAATGGCTCATCGTATTGGCTGCCGGTTCACGAAAAGCTGGTCCCAGATATTCAAGCAGAGTTGAAAGCTAGTGAAACGGTCGACCTGTTCTTGATTCGAGTCAGTGTCCCTGATCCAGGTGTTAAAGGTGACTCGGTGCTGCTGCTCGTGGAAAGATTCCAAAGATCAGCGGCGAATAACGCTCAACTCACAGAATCGGTGAATTGGATCAGAAGCAATCTTCCTTCGTACGCGCAGGACGACCTGAAAGTAGAAGTGCCAAAACCGTGCGAGCTGAAAATTTCCGACCCGTCAAACAGCGCCAGCGTTAGTAAGGCCGTTGTGTTCATACCACTAGCTGATATCGACCCGATGAAGATAACCGTCTTGAGGAATCAGAGCAGCGCGGCGTGGGATCTGTCGCTTCATACCACTGCCAGCAAGCCTTCAATCTTGTTTATGTTGTACCAGGGCACCCCCGCCGAAGGTGGAAAAGCGACCGAGCATTCGCTGAGCATTCGTGACCGAGAGAAGGCGGGAGCGATGGCCAAGGCCTTTCGCCGTGCAATTAACCTCTGCGCCCGCGCGAAGACCTCCCTGGGTTAGCTAAGCCTTTTCAGAGGTTCTTTTCGTGCGATTTCGGTGTGATTTCGTGGATCGAATCCTTGCCCACTTGAGGCGATCCACAAAGTCAGGCGAAAAGTCACGAAACTCTTTTAATCTTCGACCGGAGTTCGAAACCGATGACTTCCAAACTATCGCTTCCTCTAGTCATAAGCTTGCTGACAGCAGGCGCTACCCCGTCGGTCGTGGCCGCTCAAGGTCAACAGGCGAGAAGTAACACTAAACCGATCCACGTATCCCAGCTCAACAGGAGCAAGGTGATCGGCTCCCTCGGTCGGCCGCTCGGCGAAGTTGTCAGCATCGAAGGGATTGCTGCCGATGAGGACTACACGAGGCGGAAGGCTGACGCCGGCGAAATATTGTTGCGCGTTCTAGCAGTCAACGGGAAGTCACTGAAACGCGAGGTCGTTCTCAACTTTCATCCCTATGAAGGCGCGGAAATGAAAAATCCGTCTGCCGGTATGAGATTCAAATACTTTGGGTACGAAACCGGCGGATTCTCCGGCATACCCGAAGCGGCGTTCGTTTACGTCCCGCGGGTACCGACGAGCGGACACTATTTCACTACTTCCTTTGTCATTCTTCGCGACGACAACGGCAGCGCAGCCTCCATGAAAACTCTTTCGCAGACGCCTCGCTCGGTGGCGGAAATAAAGCTCCAGGAAATGCGTTGGCGGAAACCGCCGCTAGTCGAACTCTATTTCGACATTCTTCTGCGCAATGATCGCACAGAGCCGCGATGGTTTCTGCTGCCCAGTAATCTCGGTCCCCGAACTCGATCGGTTGCCACAAAAGGCGGTGTCGATGGCCTTGAGGTGTTTGCGCCGCGTAGCACAGGTCGGGTAATCCTCGGCCACTTTCTTGGCACGGGCGGCTTCCACGCCCTTCTTTTGCCCGGCCACGCCGAACTGCGTCTGCGGATTTTCCCGATCTCATTCTGGGGAGACTTGCCCGATCGTGTGCAAATAGATCTAGTCGTGGCAAAGAGTCTCACGATCGGAGGCGAACGGGCTAGGGCGTGGTTTGGAGTAAGCCCGATGTGTAGCGCCCGGGCTGATGTTGCGGAAAACCCACTGAGTCAGACGCGGATGTTACGTTCGAGGCACACTCCGGATCGTAAAGAGGTTGAGACGCTGATCGAAGAAGAAAGTCGCTCAACGCTTGAGGTCTTCCTTAAACGAACCGAATGACAACCGCCGGCGATCACAATATCGCCGCAGCAGCGGCCCGGCCCTCGCGGCCAGGATAGACCTACTTGATGAAGGGACATTCAAGCGGACGAGCGACGAGGAGCATTGTACTTATCAGAATAGATGAATGTTAGAAGACCGTGAGGGATGAGGTCATGCACTTGAATGCACACTGTCAGCGGGTCTGTTTGTTTCTCGTCGGACTCTGTGCAGTGTGTCTTTATTCAGGTTGTGGCTCTCTAAACAACGGCGAGCGCCAGCCCACCGAAGCCGAGGCCAAAGAAGAAAAGGAGCGTGACGAAAGGACGGCGAGGTGCGGCAAAGAGAAGCAGGCAATGGAGCTTCTCGACGCGAAGGCGGACGAATACGCCCAGCTCCCAAAGAAGACACAGCTAAACCCACAACCTTATGTCAAAGGCAAACTATTCATCGTTGAAGCGCGGGAGAAGTACTTTTACGCGTACGACTTCACTGGAACCGGCTGTCGTTTTTCGAAAGACTGCCAGCGTGATGCCGGCTGTTCCGGCGTCGATAAGTTTCAAGATATTCGGGCTCGCTCAGCTGAAGAAGTTCAAACGGTCGCTCTGATCTCCTGTCGCAAAGTGAAAAGAGGTGATTACGAGCGAATGTCGGGGCCGAAGCAGGGCGAGAAAATCCCCGGATATGACATCGTTTGCGAGGTGGCTTTAGTTGACCGCACAATTCCGTCCGTCATCCATAAGAAAACATTCAATTCCGAATTACTGGCATGGGAAAACGAGTCTGCTCTAACTCTCACCGGTGTGAAAGAGCTCGTTGCCAGGACGCCATATGACGAGATGGACACGTTTCTGCTTGGGCTCCCGCGCAAGTAGCTTTCTAGTTCATCTCAGTCAAGCTGCGATTGGTGAGTATGAGCGCAAGAATGATGGAGAGCCAAATGAAAAACAATTACTTGGGCTTGTTAGCGTTCATCGTTGCAACACCCTTTGGCTTTTCATAGCACCTTCCCCGCCAACGCTCTTCACTCTCGTAATCCCCGACACTCTCAGAATTGTTCCCAAGCAGTCATCCTCATCCTCAGGTAGTGGTGCAGTTTGACAGAGTGGCACGGGCGTCCCGCCCGTGAATCACGCGCAAGATGCGCGTGCCACATTCAAACTGCATCACTACCTCATCCTCAATCTCCATTGCCACAAGCGCTGTTTTTCGCGATAATCCGAACGGAGCTTTCATTTCAGGTTGAAGGAATCTGTCGATGCTGGCTGTGCTCGGCGCGCTCTTTGCCAACGGGATTATCACAATCCTGAAGTTTATCGCGGCTGTTATTACCGGCTCATCCGGCATGATGGCTGAAGCGCTGCACTCGTTTGCGGATACTACGAACCAGGTGTTTCTGCTTCTGGGTCTGCGGTTTTATAAGCGTCCGGCTTCTGAGAAACATCCATTCGGTTACGGGAAAGAGCGCTTCTTCTGGTCGTTCATAGCAGCGATCTTCATTTTCGGAGTTGGCGCGACTTATGCGATTTACGAAGGCGTCGTAAAGCTGAGCCATCCGCATCCTCCGGAGAACTTGAAGTGGGCTTATTGGGTGCTGGGCATTTCGTTTGTGCTGGAAGCCGGTTCAATCTTCCTGGCAATTTATCAGGAGGTAAAAGAGGCGCACCACGAGGGCCTGACGTTCTTTGCATATCTTCGCGAATCGAAAGATCCAACAGCGAAGACCGTAATCTTCGAAGATTCGGCGGCCCTACTCGGAATCGTGATCGCCGGGGTGGGAATCTATCTCACGGACCACCACACTGGTCCGGGTGATGGCGCCTACTGGGACGGACTGGCGTCGATTGTGATTGGCCTGGTTCTGGCCGTGGTGGCGTTTGTCCTGGCCCGATCGTCACGCGGCTTGTTGCTGGGTGAGGCTGCCAATCCCAAGAATGTTATTGCTATCAAGCAAGCGATTGAAAGTCACCCCAACGTTGTGAAGGTGGTTGAACTACTGACAATGCACCTGGCGCCGAAACAGATTTTGATCAACGCGCATGTGAATCTGCGGGATGAACTGGTTACCGGCGACATTGTCCAGACAATTGAAGAGGTTGAGGATTTGATCAGGCGAGCAGAACCAAAAGTGGAGATGGTTTTTCTGGAGGCTGCTCGCCAGAGCGAGAGTAGCGAGCACGACGTGGTGCCGGAGCACATTGGCTGACAGGGACAAGGGATTTGCCAGCACCCCAGCGGGGGCTGCCCCGCTTGGGGATCCCGCCTTCGATTACGGTTTGGTGAAACTAAATTGGCGCTTCTGAATCGCAAATCGCAAGTCCAGCGTTTGAAAACAAGAGATGTTGTTACTACTGCCATACACGGAGTACCTCGGAAGGCTCGGTGAGCCGCGTAACATCGCGGATATCATCGTTGTCTTCTTGGTCGTGTATGCAGTTTTGAAACTCGTGCGTGGGACCCGTGCCGCTCCCATGGCCGCGGGAATCGGAGCTTTTGCCCTCCTTTACTGGCTCGCAGCAAAACAGGAATTAGCAACCCTTGAGTTCATCCTGCGAGGTGGTCTGCTCTACATCGGCGTAGCGATCATCGTACTCTTCCAATCGGAAATCAGGCAGGCCCTCATCTCTTTTGGCAATCGGTTCCGCATGCCTTTCACCCGGCGTTACCAGGGTCAGTTTGGCGAAGGTGTGTATGACGAGATCGTTCTCGCCGCGACGACGCTGGCTTCCACAAAGACCGGCGCCTTAATTGTGATCGAACGCAAACTAGGATTGAAGAATGTGACCGAAGGCGGCGTCAAGCTGGATGCCGAACTGAGTTATGACTTACTGGTCAGTATTTTTAATCCGGCTTCGCCTCTTCACGACGGCGCCGTTGTAGTGCAACGCCACCGCATCGCTGCCGCTTCGTGCTTTCTGCCACTAACTTTGAACCCGCGTCTCTCGAGAGATCTGGGTACGCGGCACCGCGCGGCGATTGGCGTTACCGAAGATACTGATGCCGTCGCGGTGGTAGTCTCGGAAGAAACGGGACTGATCTCCTTTATTCAGGGTGGTCAAATAAAGCGTGGACTCGACGCCACCAAACTCCGCGCGGCGATCTTTCAAGCCCTTGAAGTTGCCCCGAGACGTGAGAAGGAGAAAGAGCCGGAACAGCTCGAATCGGAAGCGGAAACTAAAGAAGTGGCGCCCATATGATTTTGGATTTGCGATTGATGCGGGGTTTCACGTCAAATTCCGGTAAATCAAAATCGGCAATCGGCACTTGAAAATCGGAAATATCCTTTATGCCTTTTCAGGACATTGATGAGACAGATGTACCTGAGGTCCCTCGTCCACCGACGGCGTTCCAGCGCGGAGCGCGCAAGATATTCGTGGAAGACTGGAGCCTAAAGCTGTTGGCTCTGGCGATCACGCTGATGCTGTGGTTTGCAGTCACGGGGCAGAATCAACCCCTGACCATTCGAACCTCCGTTCAGTTGAATTTGATAAGGCCGAGCAATCTCGATATTAGTAATGATCCCCCGAAGACCGTGGAGGTCGTCCTGAAGGGTAGCCGGCCGGACCTCCAAAGCCTCAGCCCTCTCGATCTGGTGGCCACCGTCGATGTCAGCGACCACGCCGCAGGCGAGCGGGTAATTAGGCTTACGCTCGATCGCGTAACCATGCAACTTCCCGATGGTGTGAAGATTGAATCCTTTCAGCCGAGCACAATTCCTGTTCGCCTGGAGCCGCGCACGGAACGCCAGGTCCCGATTGAGGCGAGGACGGAAGGCGAACCGGCAGACGGCTACGAGGTCTACGGAATTAATCCGGTGCCGACGACCGTGAGAGTTCGCGGGCCGGCGAGCAGAATTGAAGCGCTGCAGAAAGCGCCGACTGAGACCATTTCTCTGTCGGGTAGAAAAGAGAGCTTTACAGCGCCTCGAGTTGCGATTGATATTCCCGATCAAAAGATTGACGTGCTGGATCCTTTAGTGGATCTCGCGGTCGAGGTGGGAGAAAAGCGGATCCATAAGATTTTCAGTGGCGTTGCAGCTCGATCCATCAGCGGTGTTGAGGTCCGGCCGGCAACCGCGGAGGTTACTTTGGCAGGGCCGGCGTCTGTGCTTTCCGAGTTGCGTCCGGAAGATGTGAAGGTGGTGGTCGATATGTCAAGCACTGGTGGAAGTGTGGCGGGTTTGGAACTCCCACCCGCCGTTAAGGATCGGGTCAAGTTGCTGTCGGTCAGGCCTTCGCAATTCTCCATGATCAGGTAGTCCTAATCCGAGACTATTCAATGTCCACTCCGAGAAGAAAACTTTTTGGCACTGATGGTGTGCGCGGTGAGGCGGGCCGTTTTCCGCTGGATGCTGAGACACTCCGAACCGTGGGGACCTCACTTACCGCCCATCTTCGGCAAAGACTGGGCCGCGTCCCAGTAATAATAGTCGGGCGAGATACGCGGGAATCGGGTGGGTGGTTAGAACGATCTTTGCTCGAGGGTGCACTTGAAGCAGGCGCTGAATGCAAGTCCGCCGGAGTGATTACCACGCCCGGCGTCGCTTTCCTTGCGCGCACACTTCCGGCGGATGCGGGGGTGGTGATCAGTGCGTCCCACAATGGCTATCAAGACAACGGCTTCAAGATATTTGCCCCCTCGGGGCGGAAGTTGGACGACGAGACGGAACGTCTTATCGAAGCCGACATCCTGGCGAGAACTGGAAAGAAATCGCCCCCACCTGCCGCCGAAATCCGCTCACAAGGCGAAGACCTGGCGTCAGGCTTACGATCTCGCTATCTGGATTTTCTTCAGCACGAAATCGCTCAGGGACTCTCCCTGAACAATCAAACCATAGTTGTCGACGCCGCAAACGGCGCCGCTTCAGCACTTGCTCCGCATCTGTTCGAGCGGTTGGGAGCGAGAGTGGTGGCCATCAATGACAAGCCCGACGGGCGCAATATTAATCGTGATTGCGGGTCGCTGCACATTGAAGCGCTCCAGCAGAAGGTTATCGCCACCGGTGCTGATATTGGTGTTGCGTTTGACGGCGACGCAGACCGCTCTCTTTTTGTCGACGCCAAAGGCGGATTTGTCGATGGCGACGCCACCCTGTGGGCATTGGGTAAGTACATGCATGACCGCGGTCAGTTGAGTAATGGGTTGGTGGTCGCCACGGTAATGAGCAACATCGGTTTGGAAATCGCCTTGCGTTCCAGAGGGTTGCGATTATTGCGTACGGATGTGGGCGACAAGTATGTGCTGGAGGAACTGATGCGCTCGGGAGCGGGCCTTGGTGGTGAGCAGTCCGGTCACATCATTTTCCCGCATTTAAGTCTAGCAGGGGACGGTTTAATAACAACTCTTTGCCTGCTGCGGGCGGTGCGCGACGAAGGAAAGCCGCTGCATGATTTGACCGAAGGATTCCAACGCTATCCGCAGGTGCTGGTGAATGTAGAGGTCAGGGAAAAGCGACCCTTCGTAGAGGTGGAACAAATCCAGAAACTGGTGTATGAGACCGAGTCCCAGCTCGGGGACCGCGGAAGGCTGCTATTGCGCTACTCGGGCACCGAACCTCTGGCCCGCGTGATGATTGAAGGTCACAATCAGGCGATGATAGAAGCTTATGCAAGGAATCTTGCAACAGTAATTCAGCAGACGCTTGGTGCAACCTAGCCTTACTCAATGCAAGTTCTACACAGAAACATTGAAAATTTTTCATCACTTTTGGACCTGGAATTCGCTTGGGCCCGTTAGCCGAGAGAGCGCTTCGACCAATTCCAAATAAAAACAAAAGAACCAGCAGTTCTAGAAAATGATCTCTTGCACGGCACAAGCGTTGCGATGTATATTGTGGGGCAAGAGAGACGGTTGGTGAATCCTCCGTCTCAAGTGGTTGCTGGGGTGAGGACAGTGACCACGAATATGGATGGGCGCGACGCACTCCCACGTATGTCGCGCCCATTCGCTTTTGGGCGAGCCTTCCGACTCCATTCCATGTATTCTCTCCCTTGGACCAGAAAAATCGATTGCCGATTGCCGGCTGCAAGTTTACGAAGGCCGATGCAGGAAATTGGAATAAAGACGCGTGGAAAAATTGGAATCGGCAATCGGCAATTGGGAATCGACAATGTCTTAAGAGTAGTTAGCACACATCAGGAGTCTGAAAACTTGCAGCGACTCAATGTGCGGTTGGCCGCGGCAAAGCATCGCTACGAGATCAAAATCGGGCGTAGAACTCTGCCGGAATTAGGCGACGAGATTCATAACTGTTTGCCTCATCGAGCACGCCGCGTTGCGGTAATCTCAAACCAGAAAGTTTTCAGTTTATACGGCGGCCAAACGCTTAAGAGCTTACGTGCCGCACAGTATGTTGTTTCCCACTGGTTGATGGGTGACGGAGAGCAGTACAAGACACTGGCCACCGTCCAAAAGGCGCTTCTTTTTCTCAGCGAGACCGGACTTGAGCGAACTGACGCGGTTGTGGCTTTGGGCGGGGGAGTGATTGGCGATTTGGCGGGCTTTGCCGCAGCTACTTACCTGCGGGGAATCCCATTCCTTCAAGTACCTACGACGCTCATCGCCCAGATTGATTCCTCAGTTGGCGGCAAGACGGGGGTTAATTTGCCACGCGGCAAAAACCTGGTGGGTGCATTTCATCAACCTTGCGGGGTCTTGATTGATACGGAAACGTTAAGAACTCTGGCCCGTCGCGAGCTCGTTTCCGGATGGTGCGAGAGTATCAAGCAGGGCGCTGTCGGTAGCCGAATTCTGTTCAAACAAACCCGGGACTATCTGGACACGATTAAATCAAATCCCGATGCGTTAGTCTCGCCGGCACTGGAAAGGCTTATCCGATCTCAGTGTGCTTTCAAGGCTGCGATCGTCTCCGGCGATGAACGCGAAGCACCTCAGCGTACGGACCATCTTTCGCGGCGAGTCCTAAACTTCGGCCACACAATCGGACACGCATTGGAAAGCATTACGAAATACCGACGCTTTCGTCACGGGGAAGCAGTGGGTTACGGCATGCTCGTTGCCGGACAGATGTCGAAAGATCTGGGCTTGCTTGCCACATCCGAGTTAGAATTACTACGAGATACGGTCCGGTTGGCCGGATCATTACCCGCGGCAAGTGACCTGGATAAAAGTGCGATCATGAGTGCAATTCTACGCGATAAGAAAAGCGTGGATGGTCGGATCAAGTGGGTCCTGCTCGAACGAATAGGCCGCGCTCGTATAATTGATGGGAAAGAGATCACGCCGCGACTATTGCGCGGTTCGATAAGAGATGGTCTTAAGAAGAACTCTTGAGAATTGATTAAGGAGTGCGTATGACGGATTTTGCCAGATCTGGCGAGCGCGGAGGGTCACGGCTGAAATTTCTGATCGTGATGGCGATCCTTGCCGCGGTGGCCTGCGCAGGCTATTTCTACGTACCGGTTGCTTACCATGCTTATCTTTACAAGGACCTGATGCAGACCAAGGTGGATGCCGCCGCCGCGCTGACGTACCCTCCTACCTGGGTGACGGATCAATTGACAAAGAGTGGCCCCGAGTACGACGTTCCGCCGGAGGCCGTAATCACACCGACGCAAGAGGACGACCGCATGCAGGTGAGAGTGCAGTTTAGCAAACCGATTGAATTTCCCGGTTACACCTACGTGTACGAATTTGATCACACTGCTCAGAGCACCCAGTTCCTGGGTAAGACCAAGTAGAAAATGAGAAAAGCGCGGGAAGTGACTTCCTGCGCCCGTTTCCTGGACTGTTGGCTCGGCTACCGTTGAGCGCCGTCGAGAAACGCTTTGAGTTTGCGCGAACGCGAGGGATGCCGCAGCTTGCGCAGTGCCTTGGCTTCGATCTGGCGAATACGCTCGCG